>CAZQAM010000198.1:0-4505 GCA_964591355.1 uncultured Oscillospiraceae bacterium | reverse complement strand
TCGTGCCGATGTTTACGTGCGGCTTATTGCGCTCAAATTTTTCCTTTGCCATGGGGTTTTTCCTCCTCTATTTGCTTGACGCGTGAAAACAGGGGATCAATCAGTGTTTGCCGACCACCTTTTCGGCCACGCTCCGGGGCACTTCCTCGTAGTGATCGAACTGCATGGTATACATGCCGCGGCCCTGGGTGCGGGAACGGAGGTCGGTGGCATAGCCGAACATTTCGCTCAGGGGAACGAAGGAGTGCACGCTCTGCTCGCCCAGGCGGGTCTCGATGTTGTCGATCCTGCCGCGGCGGGCGTTCAGATCGCCCACCACATCGCCCAGATACTGATCCGGCACGATGGTTTCCACCTTCATCATGGGCTCCAGCAGCCTTTCGTCCGCCTTCGCCAGCGCTTCCTTGAAAGCCATGGAGCCGGCGATCTTGAAGGCCATTTCGGAGGAGTCCACTTCGTGGTAGCTGCCGTCGATGACAGCCACTTTGAAATCGACCACCTCGAAGCCGCCCAGCAGCCCGCTGCCCGCAGCTTCCTGGATGCCCGCATCGATGGGCGCGATGAATTCCTTGGGGATCACGCCGCCCACGATCTTGTTCTCGAACAGATAGCCTTTTCCGGGCTCCTGGGGAGACAGTTCGATGACGCAGTGTCCATACTGGCCGTGGCCGCCCGTCTGACGGACGAAGCGCCCTTCGGCCTGCACGGTCTTGGTGATGGTTTCCCGGTAAGCCACCTGGGGCTTGCCCACCACCGCCTCCACCTTGAACTCCCGCAGCATGCGGTCCACGATGATTTCCAGGTGCAATTCGCCCATGCCGGCGATAATGGTCTGGCCTGTTTCCTGATCGGTATAGGTTTTGAAGGTGGGGTCTTCCTCCGCCAGACGCTGCAGCGCCAGCGCCATCTTGTCCTGACCGGCCTTGGTCTTGGGCTCGATGGCCACCTGGATCACGGGATCGGGGAATTCCATGGATTCCAGCACGATGGGATGGTGTTCATCGCACAGGGTATCGCCGGTGGTGGTTTCCTTGAGGCCCACCGCCGCGGCGATTTCGCCGGCATACACCGTTTCCACATCTTCCCGGTGATTGGCGTGCATCATTACGATGCGGCTGAAGCGTTCCCGCTTCTGTTTGGTGGAGTTATAGACGTAGCTGCCGCTGCCGACGGTGCCTGAATATACCCGGAAGAAAGCCAGCTTGCCCACGAAGGGGTCGGCGGCAATCTTGAAGGCCAGGGCGGAGAAAGGCTCCGTATCGCTGGCGTGGCGGATCTCGTCGCTGTCGGCGTCCTTGGGCCTGACGCCGTGAACGGGCGGCACGTCCAAAGGAGAGGGCAGATAAGCCAGGACGGCGTCCAGCAGGGGCTGCACGCCCTTATTGCGGTAGGATGTGCCGCAAAGCACAGGCGTCATGGCGCAACTCAGGGTGCCCTTGCGCAGGGCGGACACGATTTCTTCCTGGCTGGCATCTTCGCCGCCCAGGAATTTTTCCATCAGATCGTCGTCCTGCTCCGCGGCCGCCTCGATCATTTCTTCCCGCAGGGCCCGGGCTTCTTCCAGCATTTCAGCAGGAATCTCTTCTTCCCGGATGTCCTTGCCTTCGTCGTCATAATAGACTTCGGCCTTCATCTTCACCAGGTCGATGATGCCCCTGAAGGTGTTCTCCTTGCCGATGGGCAATTGGATGGGCACCGCCTTGGTGTTCAGGCGGGTGCGCATCATGTCCACCACCCGGTGGAAATCAGCGCCGGTGATGTCCATTTTATTGACGTAGGCGATGCGGGGAACGTGATACTTGTTGGCCTGGCGCCAGACCGTTTCGCTCTGGGGCTCCACGCCGCCTTTGGCGCAGAAAACCGCCACAGCGCCGTCCAGCACACGAAGGGAACGTTCCACTTCCACAGTAAAGTCCACGTGGCCGGGGGTATCGATCAGGTTGATGCGATAACCCTTCCACTGACAGGTGGTGGCAGCGGAGGTAATGGTGATCCCGCGCTCCTGCTCCTCCTCCATCCAGTCCATGGTGGCCGCGCCCTCATGCACCTCGCCCATGCGGTGCGTCCTGCCCGTGTAGAACAGGATGCGTTCGCTGGTCGTGGTTTTACCGGCATCGATGTGCGCCATGATGCCGATGTTGCGTACTTTGTCAAGCGGGTGACTTCTGGGCATGAAATCCGTTCTCCTCCGATAATCTGAAAAACAGGGACAGGTATCCCGGCCAAATTCCCGGGATTACCAGCGGTAATGGGCGAAAGCCTTGTTGGCTTCGGCCATCCGGTGCATTTCTTCCTTGCGCTTGACGGCGTTGCCGGCATTGTTGCTGGCTTCCATCAGCTCGTTGGCCAGGCGTTCCGCCATGGTCTTTTCGCCGCGCTTGCGGGAGAAATCCACGATCCAGCGCAGGGCCAGGGTCTGCCGGCGCTCCGGCCGGATCTCCACAGGCACCTGATAGGTGGCGCCGCCCACGCGGCGGGCCTTTACTTCCAGCTGAGGCATCACATTGTTCAGCGCGAGCTGGAACACTTCGTTGGCCTCTTTGCCGGTTTTTTCCTTAATCATGTCAAAGGCGTTGTAGCAGACCTGCTGGGCCACGCCGCGCTTGCCGTCGAGCATGATCTGATTGATGAGCTTGGTGACCACGACGGTCCCGTATACGGGATCGGGGAGCACTTCGCGCTTGGGGATAAATCCACGACGGGGCATGTAGTTCCCTCCTCAGAGTTGTCGCTCTCAAATCCATCGGGCCGGCCACGGCATGTCAGCATCATGCCATTCCGATCCGTCGGTGCGTCCTTTTCTTCAGGCGGCCTGCCGGCGGGTGTTCCTTCCCGCGGGCGGTTCCCATCCTTCCGAATTCGGCGGCGCAGCGGCCCATACGACGGAAATCAGGCTTATTTCTTGGGGCGCTTGGCGCCGTAGAGCGAGCGGCCCTGGTTGCGCTTGGCAACACCGGCCGTGTCCAGCGCGCCGCGAATGATGTGATACCGCACGCCGGGCAGATCGCGCACACGGCCGCCGCGGATCAGCACGACGGAGTGCTCCTGCAGGTTATGGCCGATTCCGGGAATGTAGCAGGTACCTTCGATGGAATTGGTCAGACGGATCCTCGCAATCTTGCGCAGCGCCGAATTGGGCTTCTTGGGCGTGGTGGTTTTGACACTCAGGCACACCCCGCGCTTTTGCGGGCAACCCTGCAGGATGGGCGCGGTTGACTTGTTGGCAACCTTGATTCTTCCTTTGCGGATCAATTGATTGATCGTGGGCATGGAAGCACCTCCTGATAATTGTTCGGAGCCGGTTTTCCCGGTCTCCTCCTATAACATCCCCGCAACCCTCGGGAATATATAGTCATCGTGATGCGCCTTCCGGCGCTGCAGGCGAAAGCCATTTTTCGGCCTTTCGCCGGGGCAATGGATTTCCCCGCGCCTCGCGGCCGCGGCAGGAAAGCCCATTTCGGATTGGATGTCCGCCGTCAGTTTCCGCCGGTTTCCGTCCGGCGCAGTCCCGCCGCCGCAGACGGCACGTCGATGCGGCACAGCTGAGCCAGCTCTTCCATGGTGGCGACGGTGGTCACCGGTGCGCCCGCCTCCCGGGCCGCCTGCTCGATCTGGCTGCGCAGATGCGGCGCGGCGTCCAGGGCCAGGAACACTTCTTCAATCCCGTTTTCCCTGAGGCCCCGCAGCACCTGCCGGGCGCCTACCACCCGCAGGGAGCGCTTTTTCAGCCGCTCGGACATGCCGCATCCCTCCGTATCACAAGGCCGCAGGAAAGCTGTCCGCATAATGCAGACAACTATATCATAATAGCATCGGCTAAACCAAATGTCAACATTTTTTCATGAAAAAACAAAGAATTTCCCGAATCTCCTTTCTCTGTTTCCGGCGCACCGCAACATCTGGTTGTTCTTTTTCCGGGAAGCACAACGCAGGCTGTTTTTCCCGTTTCGCAAAGCGCCTCCACGCTTGACAGATCCCTTTTGCCGCGGTATACTGTGTAGGTCAGTTTCAAACGGCCTGGAGGCAGAAAAATTCTTCCTTTGGATCCCCTCAAGCGAGCCGGGGGCGGTGCGAGCCCGGCGCGGATCAGAAGAAGGGCCGCTGCCGAGCCATCCGCCGGAACGCGGCGCGCTGCGCCGCCTGTATGGCGGATCGGGAGCTCCCGTTATCAGCAGGAGAGGTGGGCGCGCAAGCGCCAATTGAAGTGGTACCGCGAATCCAGTGTGTCTGTTCGTCTTCAAAGAAGGATCAGGCACACTTTTATTGAGAAAAAGGAGACTGATGCCCATGAGAAACCTGACCGCCAACGAACTGCGCTCGCTTTGGCTGCGCTTCTTTCAGGAGAAGGGCCACGCCGTGATCCCCTCCGCCTCCGTCATCCCGGAAAACGACCCCACCGTGCTGTTCACCACCGCCGGCATGCATCCCCTGGTGCCCTATCTGCTGGGGCAGAAGCATCCCGCCGGGAACCGGCTCACAGACGTGCAGAAGTGCATCCGCACCGG
>CAZQAM010000197.1:0-4519 GCA_964591355.1 uncultured Oscillospiraceae bacterium | reverse complement strand
GAGATGGAATCTCGTGACTGGAGTTCAGACGTGTGCTCTTCCGATCTACTGCGCTGCATAAGGAAAATGCCAGAAACCCGGCACAGGTAGCAAAGGCTGCCCCAGTGGTGCAGATGCCGGTATCTTCATGCACGCTTTCGCAGGCGATGCCGTTATCCATGCGCGTCACCTGCAGATGGTGCAGGGCATCTTTATGATGGCCGGAAAGCAAGCTGTTGCAGATGGACAGTATCCACGGATGCGGCGCGTGCCTGCAGCCGATTTCAGCAATGGAATGCCCGGCAAAGGACAGGGGATAGCTTTCATCCCGGATGAGGGAAACGGTGGCCTGCCAGACGGGATCATCGGCAGCGCAGAAACCGTAAAACGGCAGCAGCTGCAGGCTGCCCGGCGGCTCGTCGTAAATATCCCAATGGCCGTTGAGATCCACAGACCAGGCAAAAATTTTTTTGCCTTCGTGCACGAATACGCAATTTGCCTGAATAGCTTTTCTGACCTTTTCCGCCTGCTCTGCCAGTTCTGGCCGGTCCAGCCAGCGGGAAAGAGAATGCAGAGCTCGCCAGACCAGCACGTTGTCGTAGGTCAGATAGGGATAATTGTGCATATCATCGGTGGGCTGGAGGAAGGTACTGTACAGATCCATCGTTGGATGTTTCCGGGCAGTCAGCTTTTGCAGGATGCCTTCCAGCGCGTCATGGATTTCCGCGTAACGCAGGATCGCCGCATCCTGTGTTTTTTCGATGTACCGCTCCAGCGCGATCACCGGGGCGCACAGCTCGTCCAGTTCAAAGCCGGGCTCCAGCACCGTGCCGTCGATGTACCGGCTGTGCACACCAAAATTCCGGCTCTGACGATGGAAAACGGACAGCAGCAATTCCCTGGCGTAAACCGGATCAGCTTCCACAATGGCGGGGAACGCCCACAGCAGGCTGTCCCGATCCCAGTAAGCTGCAGAAACGTAATACCGGGGACTGCGGGAGGTCATCATGCATAATTCTTCGGTGTCAATCGTACGCCCGGAAGCAAAGAAGAAGGCAAAAAACAGATTGGTATTCAGCAGGGCTTCGATTTTTGTATTGGCTGCGCGTTTTTCCCGCGCAGACAGCCAGGAGACGGTGCGCTCCCGCAATGCGTCAAATCCCTGCCGCAGCATTTCCTTGGCGCTGGCAGCGGCGGCTACCTCCTCGTAACCGACGCCGAAGAAAATATCCAGCCTCATCCCTTCGCCGGGCTGCAGGCAGGCGGTTTTGTGGACGCTGTACGCAAAGCCCTCCTGTTCCCATGCTGCGCCCTGGTCAATGTGGCTGTAAGGCTGATCGTCGCCCACGATGGGTGCAAAAGCAATCAACGGCGTGCCGGGCACCTGCTGAAACACAAACATATGATTCCAACCGGAGCGCTTCACGCTTTTTCCCGTTGTCAATGGGATGCTTTCATTGACGGTATGCAGCGTTTCATCCCAGGAGCCGTCCACGCCGATCCTGATTTCATGGGCAGAAGGCGTTTCGTTTTTCGCTTCCAGCCGCAATCCAAAGCCCCGCTCCCCCATGGGCGTCAGATAGGTGCAGCGGAAGGCTATTCCCGATCTGTCCGAATAGAAGGACGGGATCCAGCAATGCTCCCGCTGCCAGGAGGGCATCAATTCTACCATTTCGCCATCGCATTGCAGAAACGGACGGACAAAACCATTATTTCCTGTCATTTCAAGCATGCCCTTGACACTCATATACAGGCAGGAGATTCCCATAATAGCCCCGTCGTTTTCCCGGATGGTGGGCAGGGAAACGTATTCGTTCCCGGTTACCTGATACCTTGTTTCCATACAGCCTCTCTTATGCTTTGACTGAGCCTTCCGCCAAACCGGAAACCACAAACCGTTTCTGGAAAACGGCGAACAGCAGGATCATAGGAATCTGCGCCAGGATGGAGGCGGCAAAAATCCACTCCCAACGGGTGGCATGCGCACCTTTCAATGATTGGATCATCACCGGCAGCGTGATATGATTCTGCACGCCGCCCAAAATCACCTTGGCGGAGAAAAACTCTTCCCAGGTGCCCTGTAAACAGAAAATTGCCAGAGTACTGATAGATGGCAGAGCCAGAGGCAGCATAATTTTGAAGAAAGTAGTAAAATGCCCACCCCCATCTATCAATACTGCTTCTTCCAGCTCCTTGGGCAGTGCCGCCATGTGTCCCCGCAGGAAGAAGGTGTTTCCGCACACGCCTGTGCCCACATACAGCAGGATCAACCCGGCTTTTGTTCCAATCAGGCCGCTTGCGCCGGGCCCGATCCATTGCAGCACCAGGAACTGCGGGATGATACTCAGGAAGCCGGGCAGCATCAGGGTGGCCAGATAGATTTTGAAAAGCGCTTCCCGGCCAAAGAAATCAATCCTCGCAAAGCCATAGGCGGAAAGAGAGGAAACCAGCACCGTAAAAAACGCCGTACAAAGTGTAATCAGAACACTATTCCAGGCAGCCTGCGGTAAATTGGACTGGGTAAAAACATGCGCATAAGCCGCAAAGTTGATCCGGCTGGGCAGGATACGGGGCGGGGTGGGCAGCACATAGCTGAATTCCTCAAAGGAATTGCTGACCATGAACAGAAACGGAAGAATGAAAACCACCACGGCAATCAGGAGAACGATCCAAAAGAATATGCGTTTGACGGACTTCATGCCGCATTTCCTCCTTCCGTTTTGAATACTTTGTTCATAACGACTGTAGTGATCAGCACAAGCAGCGCCGTGATCATGCCGATGGCAGCGCCCTGGCCGAACTCAAACAGATTGAAGGCTTTGTCATACAGCAGATACTGCAATACACTGGTGGTGCCGCGGGGATTGCCGCTGGTAAGCATCATCACCTGAATAAACACGCCGAAAGCGCCGATCACCATGTTCACCAGGACATAGAAGGTCGTGCTCTTGAGCAAAGGAATCGTGATGTACCAGAATTGCTGCACCTTGCCGGCGCCTTCGATGCTGCTGGCCTCATACAGCTCATTGGAAATCCCCTGCAGGCCCGCCAGATAGATGATCATGGCCCAGCCGATGTTTTTCCAGATGCCCAGCAGCCAGATCACCAAGTTGGCTGTCCAGGTGCGCTGAAGCCACGGCACATAGGCAGTCAATACACCGAATACATCCTTGAACAGATAGTTCATCAATCCGGCCTGCCCTGCGTTGAACATATAGGCAAATACGTTGCCCACCACGACCCAGCTGGTGATGACCGGCAGATAAAAACAGGTGCGGAAGAACACGCCGCCGCGCTTCAGGGAATTGACCATCACCGCAAAAATCAATCCAAAGAGAATGATAAAGGGCGTCGTGACAAAGGCATACAGAAAATTATTGCGGATGGCCAGAAACAGCCGATCTCCCCGTTCCGTGAACAGGGCAATATAGTTTTCCAGCCCAACAAAGGCCATGCTGCGCTGTACGATCTGATAGTTGGAAAAGCTGATGCGGATATTGAAGAGCATGGGATACAGCACGAAAATGCAGGCCAGGATGAGGCCCGGCAGCACAAAAAACGCTGCCGGGCGCAGATTCCGGATTTGCTTTCTTCGCAGCGTTTTTCTTTCTCTACGGATAATCGCGTCTGTCTGTGTGCTCATGGCTGACCTCCATTCGTGCGGTAAAGCCGGGGATGAACGCTCATCCCCGGCGATTCATGTTCTATCTTTATTTTGCCAGTTCTGCGTCGATTTCTACAGCAGCATTCGTCAGCGTTTCCTGAATGTCTGCGCCTTCCAGGAAGATCATGTTCATGGCGTCGCTCCAAATCTGTTCCACGGTAGAAGCCTGGGGCGTGGGAATACGGCTCTGAGCGGATTCCAGCTGCTTCATGTACACGCTCCATTTGGCGTCCTGGGTCACCGCTTCATTTTCAACCAGGCTCTTGAGGGTCGGGATCACGCCCACTTTCAAAAGCTCCAATTGCGCTTCTTCGCTGAGCATGAACTGCACGAAGCGGAAGGCCGCCTCCTGGTTTTTGCTGCCGGAGAAGATCACAATGTTTTCGCCGCCCACCACGGAGGCAGAGGCTCCGTTATAGGTGGGGATCAGCGCGGGAACGATCGCATCAGAGAAGGGATACCAGGGGCCTTCAAAGAACATGGCGTATTGAGAATTGATCCCATCCCATGCATCAGGAGTGCCGTCCACATCCCGGATGGTAAACACGCCGTCCTCATGCAGCTGCATCATGGTCTGGATGGCCTGAACGCTGCTTTCGCTGTCCAGATAGCCGCTGGCCCTGGTGAAGCCTTCATCCGTCAGCACGCCGCCAAACAGCCAGAAGTACGGATACAAATCCCAGTCGCCTACGCCGGATACGTTGAGCTTGTATTCGCCGGCAGCCTTTTCCCTGCAGGCGGCAATGAATTCCTCCATCGTAGCAGGAGCGCCGTCAAAGCCCAGGGCTTTCATCTGCTCCAGGTTTACAACCGCCGCCTTGCAGTTGGTGTTCAGAGGCAGGCCGTAGTAATGGCCGTTCCAGATATTGGTGGACA
>CAZQAM010000196.1:0-4525 GCA_964591355.1 uncultured Oscillospiraceae bacterium | reverse complement strand
TAGGGGTTGCCGTAGCCGAAAAAATCCTCGTTGTCGATGAAATCGTACACCACGCCGTCCCACACGTATTCCATGATGCCCACATAGAAGGAGCGCCCGTCCGCGCACAGGTCCATGTGGAATTCCCCGCGGTAGACCATTTTCTCCTGGTACTGCCAGGGGATGCAACGATACCGGGGCAGGATCACCTTCACATCGCAGTTCTGTTTTATCAGCGCTCGGGGCAGAGCGTACATCACATCGCCCAGGCCGCCGGTTTTCACAAACGGATAGCATTCCGAGCCGATAAAGGCAACGCTCCGCCGGGGCTGGGGCAGCGCCGCTTCCTCCGCCGCGATAGGGGCAGGGAAAGCCGCCGCCGTTTCCTGCGCAGCTCTTTCCTGCGCCGGCTCCTCCTTTTTCGTCTGTTTTTTCGTTCCCGTCTTTTTTTCCGTCTTTTCTGCCGCCCGATCCAGGGCGTTCTTTTTTTGCTTTGACCGGGACGCACCCCGGGCAGTTCCGGCAGATGCCGCCGCGCTTTCCTGTCCGTCCGTCTGAATCAGATGCTTCCTCTCCGGCATATTCATTCTCCTCACCCTTCTCCAATCGGTCCGGTTCTGAATCCACAGAATGTGCTGCGAGACAAAAACCTGTATTCTCCTCTTTTGTATCTGATTTCATTATAAACGAGGATAAAAAGAAATGTCAACACGGAAGCGGTTCGCCCGCTTCACGCACTCCGCTTTTCAGGTGCCGGCCCGCTACCGGAAGCTTCTGACCCAGTTCAGCAGGGAATCCCGGTACACGTTTTCCATGACCTCCCGCCGCATCCGGTCCGTCACCGGCCCGTTGGCGGCCAGTTTGTCCACAATGGCCGACTGCAGTTCTTCTATGCTCATTTGCTCATACGCCTTTCCGGCCGCCGCCCGCCGGGGCTGAGGCGCCGCCTCCTTGGACAAAGAGACGGGAAAATGCTGCCGGATGGGCTCGAAGGAGGCCCTGCCCCCGTTTTGCGGGATCCAGATTTCCCCGCTGTTCCCGCCGATTTCAATGTGCAGCCTGCCATTCTCTGACGCGGCGGAGGCGCCCTTCAGCGCTCCTTTATAGGCGCCGCCGGCAGCCAGGTCAAAGAAAGCGGGGGCGTCGCTGTTGTTCACGGTGACGATCACGTCGCCCCGGGCAAAGGCATACTGCGTCGTGGTCAGATGCATCTCCCGGTACGGGCCGTGCCGCAGCGCCCCTTCCGCCCGGCGGATGCGGCCCAGAGCGGTCACGAATTCCAGATACGGATTGGCCGCGCTTTTCAGTGCCGCCAGATTAAGACAGGGCCTCAGCGATGCGTCCGATCCCTTTTCCTTCCTTCCTTCGATACCGAATTCCGATCCGTAATACACGGAAGGGATGCCGGGCAGTGTATACAGCAGCACCTGCACGGGCAGGAAATGCGCAGGATTGTGCAGCTTCGTCATGATCCTGTCCACATCATGGTTGTCAGCGAAATTGTACAGCCCGGCGCCGCCCGCCAGAAGCTCCGCCTGGCGTCTCACCGTGTGGGCGATCTCGAAATAATTGTGGTCGTTGTGGGCGCTGTACAGCGCCTTGTGCAGATGATAATTGGTGACGGCGTGGAGGGTCTGCCCGTTGGCCCACCGGCCGTAATCCCCGTGGATCACTTCGCCCATCAGCCAGAAATCTTCCCTGATCTCCCGGGCCGCTTCCCGCAAAGAGCGCATAAAATCAAAATCCAGCACGTCGGCGGCGTCCAGCCGCAGCCCGTCGATATCAAATTCCGCCGCCCAGAAGCGCACCGTGTCCAGAAGATACTCCCGCACGGAGGGATTCAGCAGATTCAGTTTGGGCAAAAGATTGTAGCCGCCCCAGTTTTCATAGGAAAAGCCGTCGCCGAATTCATTGTTCCCGCCGAAATCCACCCGGCAGTACCAATCCGCATAAGGACTGCTCTGCTTTTTTTCCCGAAGGTCCCGAAAAGCGAAAAACTCCCGCCCGGTATGGTTGAACACCGCGTCCAGGATCACCCGGATCCCCTGTCCGTGGCACAGGGCCACGAAACGCTGCAAATCCCCGTTGGTGCCAAGCCGCCTGTCCACCTTCCTGTAATCCGCGGTATCGTAGCCGTGGCTTCCGGACTCAAACAGGGGGCCGATATACAGCCCGGCGCACCCGATTTCCCGGATATGGTCAATCCAGGGAATCAAGGCGTTCAGGCGGGGCACCGGTTCTCCCCCCGGGTTTTTCTCCGGCGCGCCGGTGAGCCCCAGGGGATAAATATGGTAAAATACCGCTTCGTCATACCAGGCCATCCAAGCAGCTCCTTTTCCGTATTCTGGCTTTTTCCCGTCACGGCGCGCCGCCGGGAAAGCGCCGGATCTCGGTATAGACCATTCCGTTCTCCCCCCGGTCCGACCGCATCAGGGACAGATACGCCGCCGTCATGCCGGCCTCCGGCACCGAAACTTCCGGCAGCCCTTCTCCTGGAAAGGCGGCCTTCCTCACCAGCGTGATGTGCGGCAGAAAACCCTTCCGGTCAAAGGGGATCCCCGCCTGGGAAAACGCCTGGCGGAGGCGCTTTGCCATTTCCTCCAGCCCATCGTTTTTTTCGATGCCGGCCCACAGGATGTCACCGAACGCCCCAAGCCCGCTGAGCCGCATCGGAATGGGAGAAAACGGCACGGCGGAAATGACATCCCCAACGGCCTCAGCATCCGGGTATTCCCCGATAAACAGCAGCGTCAGGTGCAGGTTTTCTTCTTTCGTGTAATGCCCCTCAACGCCCAGCCGCCGCATTTCCTCCTGGCAGCGCAGCAGCGCCAAGGGCATATCGTCCGTCATCCGGATTGCAAGAAACAGCCGCATTTTTCTTCCCCACTGACCGTCCCCTTCCGCACGCCTCCAGGCCCTCCCTTTTTTATTATACCAAATAGACGGCCGAATGCAAGCCGCGGCGCATCCCTATGTCCCTTTTTGCGATGCGGCTGATTGACAAACCGACGGTTTTCTGGTATGATGATCCGCGTCGGCACGAGCCGGCGAAAGGCCCGTTGAAACGGGCCGGGAGACTCGGTCAAAACGGAAAAATCCGGTGTCATGAAGACGCTGAAAGCCGTCAGGAGACGGCCGGGCGTTTTTTTTCTTTTTATTGCTCGCCCAATTAAATCGTGAATTCAGATGCGGGATGAGAAATTGTTCCAGGCAAGGAACGAAACCGCAGGAATACTGGAGGTATTTTAAGGTTGAGTGACGCAGTCTAGAGCAATTTATCGCCCGCAGATATTTCATGATTTAGTTGGGCGAGCAATAACAGCAAAATGCAACGGGAGGAAATTCATCATGAGCCTGAAAAAATCGCTGGCGCTTTGCCTCATTCTCTGCCTGATCTGCGGCCTGGCCGCCGCCTCCGCGTCCACCTTTACCGACGCCCACGGAAACGAAATCACCCTGGATGATACTCTGGAAGCGTACAGCGCCGTGCTGCTCTCCGGCGGGGACGACGCCGCCAGAAAAGGCGAAACCAACCTGGGCGATCTGTGGGCCGACGCCCTGCGCTGGTTTGCTGTGTCCGGCGAAATCAACGCCTGCTTTGAGGAAGACGACGTCACCGCCGGCAATACGTCCATTGACGCGGACGCGGACCACACCGTAGCCCTGTGGAACGGCGGCAACCTGCGCGCGGACATTGCCGAAGGAAAATTCGGCGCGGAAGAATTGGCCCAGGTACTGCCCTATCCCAACCGGGTGGCGGTGGTGTATATGACTGGGGCACAATTGCAGGAAGCACTGGAAGCCGCCTCCCAGGCCCTGCCCTATACCGGGGAAACCGCGGCGGCCTGCGCCTCCTTCATGCAGGTATCCGGCCTGAAATACACCGTGGATATGAGCAGGGATTATGACAAGGGCGAAGCCTACGGCGAAAACTGGTTCAGGGCCGCGTCCCTGAGCCGCGTCACGGTGAAGGAAGTGAACGGCCAGCCCTTTGATCCCGAAGCCCTTTACGCGGTGATCACCAGCAACGCCAATTTCAACGGCATGGATTCCTCGTATATCTTCAAGGAAGCTTCCCAGGCCAATGAGAAAAGCACCATCACCACCGCCGTGGTGCGGGACGTGGTGTGGCAGTACATTGCCGGGGAGCTGGGCAGCGTGGTGGGGGAAGACTATGCCGCGCCCCAGGGCCGGATCGCCCTGGAAAACGCCCGGTAATTCAGGATATACCGCAACAGAAAGAGCTGTGAACGGCGTCTTTCCGGGCCCGCAGGCGGCGGAAGCCGCAGGATTCGGCCCGGTGCGGGGAACGGCAGGCCGGCATGGGTTTGCCTATCCGCCTTTTCAAGCGCGCGAGGAGGAGAATCGGATGCGACAGGAGATCGAAAAAATCCTGCTGGAAATCGAAAAAGCCATTGCCGGCAAGCGGGAGGTCATCGAAAAAATCCTGACGGCGCTGCTGGCCCAGGGGCACATCCTGCTGGACGACGTGCCGGGCGTTGAGATCGGAAGAGCACACGTCTGAACTCCAGTCACCGCTCATTAT
>CAZQAM010000195.1:0-4566 GCA_964591355.1 uncultured Oscillospiraceae bacterium | reverse complement strand
AGATGGAATCTCGTGACTGGAGTTCAGACGTGTGCTCTTCCGATCTGGCCACTGCAAAGCGCTGGTGACCGATTTCGGCACCGCGGAAAAGTACGGCGGGCTGTGCAATCTGCGCTTTGACGATACCAACCCCGCCAAGGAAGACAACGAATACGCCCTGGGCATCCAGAAGGATATCGAATGGCTGGGCTTTCACTGGACGGGCGGGCTTTTCTACGCCAGCGATTACTATCAGCGGCTCTATGATATCGCCGAGGATTTCATTCAGCGGGGCCTGGCCTATGTGGACGAGCTTTCCGCCGAGGAAATGCGGGAATACCGGGGCACCCTGACCACCCCCGGAAAAAATTCCCCCTGGCGGGACAGGCCCGCGGAGGAAAGCCTTTCCCTTTTCCGCCGCATGAAAAAGGGCGAATTCCCGGAGGGCAAATATATCCTCCGGGCCAAAATCGACATGGCGTCCCCCAACATGAACATGCGGGATCCTGCCATGTACCGTATCCTTTATAAAGAACACTGGCGCATGGGCAATCAGTGGTGCATCTATCCCATGTACGATTTTGCCCATCCCCTTTCCGACGCTTTCGAGGGTATCACCTTCTCCCTCTGCTCCCTGGAGTTTGAGGATCACAGGCCGCTCTACGACTGGTTCGTGGAAAAGGCCGGCTTCCGCGCCGGGGACGGGAAAGGGTATTTCGGCCCCCGGCAAATCGAGTTCGCCCGGCTCAACATCACCCGTACCCTGATGAGCAAACGGTATCTGCGGTATCTGGTGGAGCAGGGCTTCGTGTCCGGCTGGGACGATCCCCGGATGCCCACCCTGTGCGCCATGCGCCGGCGGGGCTATCCCGGCAGCGCCATCCGCGCTTTCGTGGATCAGGTGGGGCTGGCAAAGGCCGATTCCACGGTGGATGTGCAGATGCTGGACGCCTGCGTGCGGTCTGCCGTTGGCGAAACCGCGCCCCGGGTGATGGCGGTTTTGAATCCCCTCAAAGTGGTATTGACCAACGTGCCGGAGGACTGGGCGGACACTCTGGCCATGGAAAACCATCCCGACCACCCGGAAATGGGCGAAAGGGACGTGAGCATCAGCCGGGAGATCTGGATCGAGAGGGAGGATTTTGAAGAGGATCCTCCCAAGAAATTTTTCCGCCTGAAGCCCGGCGGGGAAGTGCGTCTCAAGGGCGCCTATATCATCCGGTGCGATAACGTGGTCAAAAACGAAGCGGGAGAGATCGAGCGCCTGGAATGCTCCGTGGATCTGTCCTCCCGCTCCGGCTCGGAAGGGGCCAACCGCAAGGTGAAGGGCACCATCCACTGGGTGAACGCCCGGGACTGCGCGGCCTTCGAAGCCCGGCTCTACGATCAGATCATGACCGAGGAATGGGACAGCGCTGCCCCCGAGGAAAAGAAGGATTTCGATCAGTTCCGCCGCTTCCTCAACCCCGAATCCCTGGTGGTGGCGAACGGATTCTGCGAGCATACGCTGGTGAACGCCCAAGTGGGCGATACCTTCCAGTTCCTGCGGATGGGCTATTTCTGCAAGGATCGGGACAGCACCGCTGAAAAGAGCGTCTATAACCGGGTGGTCAGCCTGAAGGACAGCTATAAGCCGCAAAAATAATGGATACAGCATTTCCTTTCAAGGCGGCTTTCTTGGAAGGGGTGCGGGGGAACCGTTCTTTGGCCTGCAAAGAACGGTTCCCCCGCAAAGAAAGATCATTGGAGGTTTTTGTAATGAAAGAAGTACGCACCCGCTTTGCTCCGTCGCCCACGGGCTTTATGCACCTGGGCGGCGTGCGCACGGCGCTGTATGCCTATCTGTTCGCCAAGAAGAACGGCGGCAAATTCATCCTGCGCATCGAGGATACCGATCAGGAGCGCTTCGTGGAGGGCGCCACGGAAGTGATTTACGATACCCTCCGGGACTGCGGCATCCTCTGGGACGAGGGCCCCGATATCGGCGGGGATTTTGGCCCCTATATCCAGAGCCAGCGGAAGGACCTCTATCTGCCCTACGCTCAGGAGCTGGTGGAAAAGGGCGCGGCCTATTACTGCTTCGGCACCAAGGAAGAACTGGTGGAAAGGCGGGCCGCCGCGGAGGCCCGGGGCGAGGTATTCAAATACGACAAGCACTGCCTGCATCTTTCCAAGGAAGAAGTGCAGGCAAAACTGGCCGCCGGCACGCCCTACGTGATCCGGATGAACGCGCCCACGGAAGGCTCCACCAGCTATCATGACCTGGTGTTCGGCGATATGACCTTCCCCAACAGCGACACCATGGACGATATGGTGCTCATCAAGCAGGACGGCATGCCCACCTATAATTTCGCCAACGTCATCGACGATCACCTGATGGGTATCAGCCACGTGATGCGGGGCACGGAATATCTGTCCTCCACGCCCCGGTATAACTTCCTGTACAATGCCTTCGGCTGGGAGATTCCCCAGTATATCCATCTGACCACCGTCATGCGGGACGCCACCCACAAGCTTTCGAAGCGGGACGGCGATGCCTATTACAGCGATTTCATCAGCAAGGGCTTTGTGAAGGAAGCGCTGGTGAATTACCTGGCGCTGGTGGGCTGGAACCCCGGCACCGACCAGGAATTCTTCACCATGGATGAATTGATCGAAGCCTTCGATGTGAAGCACCTGAACAAATCCCCCGGCATTTTCGATGTGAACAAGCTGGAGTGGATGAACAGCCAGTACATCGCGAAGATGGATTTTGACCGGTATTTGGAGATGGCTTCGCCCTGGTTTGACAAGGTGCTTGCCGGGAAGAACGTGGATTACCGCCGCCTGGCAGAGCTGATGCAGAGCCGCACCGATATTTTCAGCAGGATCCCGGAAAAGATCGCGTTCCTGGCCGACATGCCGGATTACGATACCGCCATTTTCTTCAACAAAAAGCAAAAGAGCGATGAAGCGGTGGCGAAGGAAGTGCTGCCGCTGCTGCTGCCGGTGCTGGAGGGCATCGAAAAATGGACGGAGGAGAATATCCACGACGCGGTGCTGGCCCGCATCCCGGAGTGGGGCAAAAAGAACGGCCAGGTGCTCTGGCCCATGCGCATCGCCATTTCCGGCCAGGAATCCACCCCCGGCGGCGCTTTTGAAATCGCCTACCTGCTGGGGAAAGAGGAAACTTTCAAGCGCCTCCGCGCCTCCATGGCGAAACTGGGCGTCTGACAAAAAGCAAACGGAAGGGGCATCACGCCGCTTCCGTTTTTGATTGTGACCCGGGTTTTCCATTACGGGCTGCAGTTTCCACAGGGGGCAGACATCCGAAAGAGGTCCATTTTCCCAGGCGAATCATGGAAAAATTGGGCGGAACCCTTGTTTTTTTCCGCCGGTCAAGGTATAATCGGATCAGTGAAAGCAAGGAGGTGCGTTGATCCTATGAAATCTGTTCCCATCAAGCTGAGCTTTGCCGAAGAAGTGAAGACCTTTGTAAATACCGTGAACCGCTATCCCTATGATGTGGATCTCCGGGCGGGCCGTCACGTGGTGGACGCCAAATCGATCCTGGGCATTTTCTCCCTGGACCTGAGCAAGCCCATCACCCTGGATATTTACAGCGACGCCTGCGATGACCTGATTGCCGATATCCAGCAGTTCACCATCAAATAATCCGTCCTGATGTCTCTCCCCGTCCGGCCGTGCCGGGCGGGGTTTTTGTGTTCTGCCGGTATGCGGCGGCGGCATATACTGGCCCGAGGTGATCAATGTGCGGGATGGTTCCGTGGCGCCCCGGCAGGTACTGACTGATACGCCAAGGCTTGTGCTGACAGGCCGGGAGGAAGTGCTCATCGAGCAGCATACCGGACTGTTTTCCTATGAAACCGCCTGTATCCGCGTCCGCACCCGAATCGGGCTCTGGACGGTGACGGGGGCGGGCCTGGTCATCCGGTATTTCGGCGCGGAGGATTTGCTCATCCGGGGCAGGATCGACGGCATCGCTGTCAGCGGGGAGGAATAGCGATGGACGCCCTGCAGGTGGAATTGTGCATCAAGGGTCTGAACGGGGAAAAGCTCATCAATGAAGCCCGGAAACGGGGCGCTGTGCTGCATTCGGTGCGGCGGGATGCGGGCCGCGGCTTCATCCTGCGCTGCCGGCGGAAGGACTGCGCCCTGATTCGGGGAATCGCGGAGGAAAAAGGCTACGCGGTGGAGGCCGCGCGGCCGGTGGGATTATTGCGGTACCTGACGGGAGCCGGGCGGCGGCGGGGGCTGCTGGCGGGCAGTTTGCTGTGCGTGGGGCTCGCGGTTTACGCGCTGGGGTTTGTCTGGCAGGTGCGCGTCGAAAACGCCGGCGCCTACGCGGGAGAGGTGCGGCATTTTTTGATGGAGCAGGGGATCCGGCCCGGCATCCGCCGCTCCCGGGTGAAATTGGCGGCGCTGCGGGACGCGCTGGAATGGTATCTGCCGGAAGTGAAATGGGTGCGGGCCTCCTGGGAGGGCGTGGCGCTGAAAATCAGCGTCGAGGAGGGCATGCCGCCTCCGGCGGTGGAAACGGAAGAGATCGGAAGAGCGTCGTGTAGGGAAAGAGTGTAGGATAGGGTG
>CAZQAM010000194.1:2347-4566 GCA_964591355.1 uncultured Oscillospiraceae bacterium | reverse complement strand
GTCCGACGTCATCGGCCTGTGGCTAGAGTTTGTCTTCACAGGCGCCGCAATGCTTTCAGGCAGTTCCGCTTCAAAGCTCAGCTGGTTCTTTTGCCCGCTGCGCAAAAGAAGCGTCAGCCCCTTTCCCAGGGCTACGTCCACCTGATCCCGGGCGCCCATTTTTACAGGCACCGTCAGGCCCGTCAGGTCGCCTTTCTGGGCCGCAGCGTAGCGGGAATAGGTGGCAAAGCCGTAATCCATCATGGCCCGGGCCTCGTCAAAGCGGGTCTGGCTGGAGGGCACGCCCAGCACCACGGCGATCAGGCGCATGCCGTTCCTTTCCGCCGTGGAAGCCAGACAGTATTTGGCTTCGTTGGTGGAACCTGTTTTCAGCCCGTCGCAGTCCGTGTAAAAGCGCACCAGGCGGTTGGTATTGGTCAGGTCCGTGACCCGCCCGGAAGGATGCTTCAATGTATCCAGCCACACAGAGGAATACTGCAGATATCCGGGATGCTTTGTCACGATTTCCCGGGAAATGGCGGCCACGTCCCGTGCGCAGGTGTACTGTCCCTCCGCGGGCAGGCCCGTGCAGTTGACGTAGCGGGTGCCGGAAAGGTTCATCTCCGCCGCCTTTGCATTCATCAGCGCCACAAAGTTTTCTTCCGTACCGGCGGCCTTTTCCGCCAGCGCCACGGCGCTGTCGTTGCCGCTGGCGATGATGGTGGCCTTCAAAAGATCCTTCAGGGGGTAGGAGGCGTACGCGTCGATCAGCGCCCGGGAGCCGGTCTGCGACGCGGCATTGGGTGATACGGTCACCGTTTCGTCCGGGCTCAGTTCCCCATCATCCAGCTTTTCCATCAGGAGCAGCAGCGTCATCAGCTTGGTCACCGAGGCCGCCTGCCGCCTTTCATCGGCGTTCTTTTCAAAAATCACCGCGCCGGTTTCCGCCTCCATCAGGACGGCGGAGGGAGCGGTGAGCTCCATGGGCGTTCCTGTTTCCAGGGGCTGCGCCAGGGCGGCGGGGGCGCATGCCGTCAGGCAAAGGGCCATGCATACGATACATGTGAGAAAACGGGCCATGCTGCATTCCTCCTTCATGGGAATGAGTATGGCCCGTTTCCGTTTGTTTTATGTCATTACGCCTTCAAACGCGCCAGTTCTTCCTCGATCTGGGCTTTGGTGACGTAGTTCAGGGGAGAAAACCGGCCTTCCGCCGCGATCTCCAGCTTTTTCACCGCTTCTTCCTTTTTGCCTTCCTCCAGATCATACCGGGAGAGGAAATACAGGGTGTCAATCTGGTTATCCTTGAATTCCAGGGCTTTTTCAAAATATCCCCGGGCGGTTTCCTTATCGTTCAGAAGGCGGTAATAGGTCTGCCCCAGATTGTCCAGCACCACGGAATCCTCGTCGTCATATTCCAGGGCTTCCTGGTTGTAGGCCAGCGCCTTTTCGGCGTCGCCCGCCTGGATATAGAGGAAGCCCAGCGCGCCGTACACCAGCCCGTTGGGGCCCTTTTGATGGGTGCGCTCCAGCAGCTGGATCGCCTTTTCGATTTCGCCCAGCCTGTACTGGGCCACGGCGTAATTCATCAGCAGCTGCTTGCGGCGGCCTTCATCCAGATCCGGCGCTTTTTCCGCCTTTTTCAGGATTTCCTTCACCTTCAGGTAATTTTCTTCCCCGCCTTCCCGGAGCAGGATCACGGAGTAGGGCAGCATATAAGCGGCGGAGAGACACCCGCCCGCGTACAGTTTTTCATATTCTTCCCGGGCGGCGTCCATATTGCCCCGCTGATGCATGACCAGCGCTTTCCTGACCTTGATGCCATCGAAGAATCCCATGTTCCTCATTCCTTCCTTGCTTTCATCATCAGCCGCTGATACCTTTTCTGCAGGGCGGGCATATCGCTGCCCGGCCTGTCCGCCGCCAGCAGGATGGCCCGCCGGGTATATTCAATGGCGGCTGGCAGATCCTTTTTCCTGTGCTCGCAGATTTTGGCCAGGGCGATCAGCGGCCCCACGCCGCCCTGCCTGTCTTCGATCATGGTTTCATATACCCGTGCAGCCGCTTCCCAGTCCCCTTCCCTTCGGAAGCTGTCGGCCATCCGGCCCCGGGCCAAAAGGGACATGCTGCCCCTGTCCGCCGCCCGGTAGCACATCCGGGCGCCCTGTCCTCTTCCCCGCTTTTCGTAAATCTTTCCCAGGCTGAACAGGTCCTCCGGTGCCTGGGCCGTCAAAAGCGGC
>CAZQAM010000194.1:0-2337 GCA_964591355.1 uncultured Oscillospiraceae bacterium | reverse complement strand
CAGACGCATCAGCCGATCCAGGATGTGCGCCAGGGAAATAATGTCCTGGGCGTTATGGCGCAGCACATCCTCCAGCAGGGAAAAATCCTGGCTTTTCAGAAAAGCGAAATATCTTTCCGGCACCAGGGCCCCCGGCAGGTCATCCTGACGCCGCATGCCCAGCACCGCTTCCTCCAGGCTGGCGAGGCTGCATTTTTTCAGCCGCAGCTTCCACACCCGGCGGGAGACGGGCAGCAGATCAATGTGTGGCTTATGGCAGTATCTGTCCCGCATGCGCTGCATGGTGAAGCGCGTCTCCAGCAGGGGCAGATCGAAGGTGGCCCCGTTAAAGGTGCAGAGAAGGTCGCTGTGCGTGAGATGCTCCGCTACCCGCTCCAGGAGAAAGGTTTCCTCGTCGTAATCCCGCATCAGGTATTGCCGCACCACGAAACCATCCTGCGTGAAAAACCCGACGCCCGTCAGAAAGGCCACCGTGCCCGCGCCATGGGACAGCCCGGTGGTCTCCGTATCCAGGAAGCAGATTTTTTCCCGGCGGCAATGGGAAAACGCTTCGCCCTGCATCAGGGACAGCGTATCCCCCGGCAGCTCCTCCGGCAGGGAAAAGGCGCTGAGAGGCACCGTTGTTTCCCGCACAAAGCAGCCGTCCGGCGCCTTTTTCGCTTCCGCCCTGGGCTGCGCGCCATAGGCCTTCAGTTTGTCCCGCAAAGACAGCATCTTACCGCACCCGGTTGTACAGCGCGTCCTCCAGGGTGACCCCCTCCGGCAGGAAACGCGCCGTCATGGTTTTGATGTTCTGCTTCATCTGCGCCGTGGTTTTCGCCTCCAAGGCTTTCATCTCTTCAAACTGCGCGCCGTCGCCGTTCAGGGCATTGCCGATCAGCCCGTACAGCAAATACGCGTTGCCCCGCTGGATCACATATTCCGGCAGCAGCTTCGCCTTTTCCACATACGTTTCATACGGCACGCCCAGCCACATCAGCGCCGACGCGTGGGTCACCCCCAGATAGCGGAAATGCCAGGCCTCGGTGGAAAACCCGGTGATTTTGATGAACCCCGGCTGGTAGCGCACCGCGAAGCCGAATTTATGGCAGTTCTGGTAGAGCCATTGAAATTCCTTGGTTTCCATCAGCGGCTTGGTATTCAGAAGCCGGTAGCTTTCGCACACCAGATCCATGGCCAGGCCCAACTGATGCTCGCTGGCGCCGGGAGGGGCCACCTTGGTCTGCCCCTTGCCGGAAGCTTTCACTTTCCTCTCGTAATTGGCCCGCTGCGTCTGGTAGGACCGGTAGCCGGACACCGCCAGCAGGGTATGCCCCTCCGCCTTGGCAGCAGCAAACATTTCTTCCAGCGCTTTTGCGGCTTCGGGCCGCATGTAAATATACTCCGCCTGCTCCTTCTTGTTGGTGGGCACGTCGGGCCTGACCATTTCCGGCTTGTATTTGGCGCTGACCTTGTGCTCCTTGTTGACCAGGAACAGGATGCTGTCCTCCGCATCAAAGGAGCCGGCCAGGGCTCCGGCCTGCGCCGTTAAAAGCAGCACCAGCAGCCATAAACCTACGATCTTCTTCATCCGCATTGGTTTGCTTCACGCCCGTTCATCAGTAAAAAATCGACAGCTCCTCTTCCCCGTCGTCCGCGTAATCCACCACCACCGCGTTGAGACGGGCCCGCTCCCGCACCAGCTCCTTGAGATTGCCGCCTCCGTCCTCATAGGCCTTCACATAGGTTTGCCATTCCTCCGTGAACTCCTCCAGGGACAAATGGTTTTCCATGATATAGGCCGCCGCTTCTTTTCCCACATAGCGGAAATGCCAGGGCTCGAACCGGATCCGGGTGACGTCTTCCTTGCCCTCCATGTACCGGAGGATAAAGCCGAATTCGTGGCAGTGTGCCTCCATCCACTGGGCTTCCTCGGTGGCGGCAAAGGCGCTGTTCATGCCGTCCTTCAAGGTCCATTCGTAGTTCAGCACATCCACGCCCAGCCCCGTCTGATGATCGCTGGCCCCGGGATAGGACACCCAGCCGTCATCCACGCCGTGGTTCTTATCCAGCCGGGTGGAGTACATATATTTCTGGGTGCTGTACGCCCGGTAGGCGCTTTTCAGATACAGGGTATAACCCGCTTCCTTCGCGGCATCGAACATGGCGCTCAGCGCTTCGCTGGCCGCTCTGCGCAGCTCCATGGCCCCGGTGCCCTTGGCCCGCTCCACTTTCGTTTTTTCCAGATCCGCCGGCGCAAAACTGCTGTCCAGCAAATGGCTGCGGTTGGCCAGAATGATGTACCCGGAAACATCATGGATAATTTCCGGGTCCAGGGGATATTCCCATTCCGGCTGG
>CAZQAM010000193.1:0-4580 GCA_964591355.1 uncultured Oscillospiraceae bacterium | reverse complement strand
GAATGGTTCATCACCTCCAGCCCCGGCGGCGGCAGCGACATCTACACCCGCAAAATCATTGAAATCATCCATGACAGCGGTTGGGTGACCAACACCTTCCTGCCCACCAACAAGACCGATGGCGGCGGCGAAGTGGGCCGTATGCAGGTTGCCATGACCCAGGGCAACAAAGCCAACACCACCCTGCTGACCTTCAACTCCGGCGACCTGATGCCCATGGTGCAAAACACCGACAACCGCATCGAAAACTTCACCCCCATCGCCATCATGGCTGTGGATAAGCAGCTGCTGTTCAAGGGCGAGCATACCCCCTACAATACCTTTGAAGAAGCGCTGGCCGCCATCAAGGAAGGCAAGTCCGTCACCATCGGCGGCTCCAAGGGCGACGATATCGCTACCTACAAGGCCCTGGCGGCTGAACTGGGCGTCAGCGAAACCCAGCTGCCCTACATCACCTACGACGGCACCGGCGACGCCATCACCGCTCTGCTGGGCGGCCATGTGGATCTGCTGATCTCCAAGCCCGCCGCTGCTTCCGCGTACGTCGAAGCCGGCAGCATCCAGGCGATCCTGGCCCTGTCCACCGAGCGCTACGGCGGCAAGCTGGCCGACGCGCCCACCCTGTCCGAAGTCGGCGATTACAAGGACGTCGAAGTGCCTGTGTGGCGCGGCGTGGCCGCCCCCGGCGCCATGAGCGACGAAGCCGCTGCTTTCTGGAGCGGCATCCTCAAGCAGGTTGCTGAATCCGAAAAGTGGAAGACTGAGTATCTGGAAAAGAACATGCTGATCGGCAACTACATGGATCTGGCCACTGCCCAGGCTTACATGGCGCAGTATCAGGCGGATTATCTGGCTTCCATCGGCAAGTAATTTCCTGCCTCTCCTTTGGCCCTGCGCAGCAATGCGCAGGGCCAATTCAAAATACTGCAAAGGGCAGAATGAGCAAATACAGCATGCGGGAGATAAAAACATGAAAATCTGCTATCAGGTGGCGACTCCGGATGTGGCCATAGCCGAATCCGTGACCGCGTATCAGGGCCCTCTGGAAAAAACATTCGGCGATATTGCTCGTTTCGGTTATGACGGCGTGGAACTGATGACCATTGATCCCATGAAGCTGGATTGGTCACTGGTGAGAAAAACCGCCGATGATCTGGGGATTGTGGTGGGCCTGGTGTGCACCGGTGAAATATTCGGCCAGCTGGGGCTGAGCTTTGCTGATCCCGACGCGGGCAGACGGAGCGAATGCATCGAGCGCGTAAAGGGCATCATCGACTTTGCCGCTTCCCAGAACGCCAAAGTGAACATCGGCCGCGTGCGGGGGCAGTACCGTCCGGGCATTGCGCACGAGCAGACCGAAGAATGGGCCGTGGAGGCCTTCCGGACCATCAGCGACTATGCCGCGCCGAAAGGCGTGATGATCGCGGTGGAAAATGTGACCATCATGCAGACCAACTTTATCAATACCATGGCGGAGGCCCGCCGCTTTGTGGAGTGGACGGACCGGCCCAATTTCCGGGCAATGATCGACGTGTTTCACTTGAACATCGAAGAAAAGGATATTTTCCAGGCCATCCGGGATTACGCGGATATCAACGTGCACGTGCACCTTTCCGACAACAACCGCCGTTATCCCGGCCACTGCGGGCTGGATTTCGAAAAGATCATCCAAACCTTCCACGATACAGGCTATGACGACCTGTTCTGCACCGAAGTATTCCAGTATCCCTCCATGGAGGAGTGCGCGAAGCGCGCCATTGCTCATCTGGCGCCCATCTTTGAAAAGGTATACGGGAGGAGGCCAAGGGGATGAAGCGCATTGCCTGCATCCATACGGTCTACAGTGTGATCAGCGATTTTACCGGTCAATTGCGTCAGGCGCTGGGCGATGATGTGAAAATCCACACATTGTTTGATGATTTTCTGGCCACCGATCCCGCGGAAACCGGGAAATTTTCCGCGGTCAACCACAGCCGGCTGCGGCTGGACATGCAGTCGCAGGCACTGACCGGAGCGGATATCCTTGTCGTCAGCTGCTCCACGCTGTCCCCGTCCGTGCGGCTGCTGCGGCCGGAATTCAATGTGCCCGTGGTGGCGATCGACGACGCCATGGTGAAGGAAGCGGTGATGAGGGGAAGCCGTATTGGCCTGCTGGCCACGGCCAACAGCACGGTTAAGCCTTCTTACAGCGCGTTGATGGCTGCCGCGCAATCCGCTGGAAAGGACGTGGACATCCAGGTCCTCTGCGACGAGGAGGCCATCCGCGCCCTGAAGGCCGGCAACCGGGAAAAGCACGACCGCATGGTGCTGGAAATGGCCGGGCAGCTGAAAGACCGGGATGTGATCGTGCTGGCCCAGGCCTCCATGGCGCACATGGAAGCGGCAGTAGCTGCGCGCACTGGTGTGATCACCCTGTCCTCGCCCGGCCGCTGCATCGCGCAGATCAAAGGCATATTGGAGGAATTGCAGTGAAAGACCCCATTCAGAAATACTTTCGCATTGGCCTGGTTTCCGGCATGGCCTACGCGCCGCAGTTGAAAGAACTGGGCTGGGTGGAAATCGCCCGTCGCATCGCTGTGGATGATTACTTTGACGTGATCGAAGTCAATCCGCTGCCCGACGATGAAGTCCGCGAAGCCGTTTGCGCCATCGCGGAGATGGGGCATATGCGGCTGTGCCAGAATGCCCACGGGCGGCTGCTGGCCACCGGCCTGAACCCCAACGACGTGGATGAAGCCCGGCGTTTGCAGGCGGAAAAGACCCTGATGGACGGCGTGGATGAGGCGGCTGCCCTGGGCATTGACACCATGGGGATGCTGGCGGGATACTGGACGCCGGAAACGCGGGAAACCTGTTTCCGGCAGCTGAAAAAAACGGTCGTTCAGGTTTGCCGGTACGCGCAGACCAAGAATATTTTCGTTGAACTGGAAGTTTTCGATTTTGACATCGCCAAAAAGGCGCTGCTGGGCCCCGCGCCGCTGGCCGCCCGGTTCGCCGCCGAGGTGCGTTCAGAAGTCAATAACTTTGGCCTGATGGCCGATCTGTCCCATTTCCCCATGACCTACGAAACCCCGGACAGGGTGATCCCCGTGCTGCGGCCCTACATCACCCACCTGCACATCGGCAATACCGTGATCTGCGATCCTGCAGCCGTTGCCTACGGCGACGAGCATCCCCGCTTCGGCTTCCCGAAAAGTGAAAACGACGTGCCGCAGGTGCTGGAATTTCTGCGGATCGCCAGGCGGGAAGGCCTGTTTGACGCGCAGAATCCCCTCACGCTGACCTTTGAAATCAAGCCATGGATGGGGGAGAGGGCGGAAATTGTTATCGCGAACGCGAAACGCACGCTGAATCGCGCCTGGGCGCTTTTGGAGGACTGAGCAAGAAAGCCTTTCATGGATCGGGCAAGCCGTCGGCAGGCGGATCCTTGAGAGGAACGCTTTTCCTGCAAATACCCGAAAAATCAGTAACCTTCAAGGATCTTGCCTGAAAACAGCCGAAATTTTTATAGCCGCCGGAGCAGTCCTGCTGAAGTGGTATCATCGGATGTGCCAGAATAGCGGGTTGTTCTTGCGGCTTTCTGTTTTGGGAAAGAAACCGTCAGGACGGCTCACCTGAGGTGCGAACAGCCTCGTACACCGGGCGATTTTGGCGGGATGGAAGCATGATGAAACGGATGCATGCCAGCAGCGTCACGCCGCTCAGAATGACGGCGGCGATGCGATAGGGCAATATTTTTCCCAACCAGCCTGCCAGCAATTGAAACAGCAGCGTAACCAGCGCTCCCAGCATATCGAAGAACGCGCTGACGCGCGCCCGCATGTCAACGGGCAGGTAAGATTGTACGGCAGTGCTGCGCAGGGTAGCGCTGAGCGTTCCCAGCGCGCCGCAGGCGAAGCGGTTGCACAGCATACCGCCGAAGGGCATGTACAACAGCAGCATATCCATCAACTGATAGAATACGTACACGAACCTGGTGATTCCATAGCGTTTTTTTACGGGGACCACGATCCTGTACTGGATCACCCCGCTGATCAGGCGGCCGATCATCTCCACGCTGTTCAGCAGCCCCAGCATGGTCACTGTCATGGCTGGTGCAGTCTGGAAGAAAGCCCGCGTCAGAATGGACATGCCTTCGCCGCTTGCAGAAGCAAAGCTCATATAGGTGTATATATTGCGAATGCCTTTTTCCCGCCTGACGTATCGAAAGCCTTCCGCAATGTCGCTGCGCCACTGTTTTAGCCCATACTGTGCTGTTTGATGCTGTGCTTCGCGTTCGCTGATCCCCGATTCAGTGATAATGGACAGCGCCAGCAAACCTGCCACGCCCAAAAACTTTTCCGACATGGAAAGACGGGTATACAGGAACGCGGAAACAGGCGCCATGACGATGGTTATCAACGGGTACAGCGTACCGCTGATGGCGAAGCCCTTTTGCTCGCATCCTATGGGAATCAGGTCCGGGAACCATGAGGTGTATGCCAGCCGGTAAAATACAGAGGCCGTGGCTGTGATCAGCGTAAATATGACGTACAGTCCATATTGAAAAGCGTCGTTTCTGGTGAAAAGCGCCATGATCA
>CAZQAM010000192.1:0-4587 GCA_964591355.1 uncultured Oscillospiraceae bacterium | reverse complement strand
CCAGCGCCAGATGGACCTGTTCTTTCATGATCCGCTTTTGAAGATCCCGAGGCGATAGATCGTAATAATAATCCAGGCCGATCTCCCCCAGAGCCGCCGCCTTTTCCTCCCGCAGCATTTCGGTCAATTGATCCAGATAATCCTTTGGCGCGTCCTTGGCCTCATGGGGATGCACGCCGGCCGCCGCATAGGCTGCCTCATGGCTGTGGGCAAAATCCAGGCAACGCCTGGAGGAAGGCAGGTCGCTGCCCACACAGACACACCGGCTCACCCCGGCATCGATCATCCTTTGGTAAGCTTCTTCCCTGTCCTCATTGAACTTTTCATCATCCAAATGGCAGTGGGAATCGAATACCTTCACCGCTGACGCTCCTTCCCCGCCGTCAGGCGTTCAAAAACGCCGCGGCTATGGGTTTTTGCCAAAAACGCTTTGACGCCTGCAGGCCTTGCTTCCCGCAGGCGTCAATCGGCGTTTTTTCTTATTCAAACAGCTTTTCTTCCGCTTTCAGCACATGCTGCTGATCCTCGATAAGGGCCAGGAAGCGGGCCTTGTAATCCTTGGCCGCCGCTTTAAGCATTTCGATTTCATCCTCCAGCGCGGTCTTTTCTTCCTTCAGTGTTTCAAAGCCGGAATCCGCCTTCACATGGGCTTCCTTAAGGATCCTGTCCGCCTCTTCCTTCGCTTCAGCGATCATATCATCATACATTTTCTGGGCGCGGGCCAGCAGCTTCTGGGCGGCTTCGCTGGTTTCCTCGCTCTTGCGCTCAGGCTGAGGCTCTGCCTTGAGGACCTGCGCCGGCGCAGGCACAGGGGCGGGCACAGGCACCGCCGCCGGAGCGGGCACGGGCGTATAAGCGGCCGCCGCACGGTTGGCCTGGCTGAGCCGGCTGTTCAGCGTAGCGATCTCTTCCTGCATGGCCACCATTTCATCGCAGATTTCATCCAGGAATTCATCCACTTCCACGGGATCATAGCCCTTGATTTTCGTTTTGAATTCCTTTTCTTCGATCATGGCAACAGTAATAGGCATGATGATATCTCCTTTCAAATTCTTCGCAAAGGCTGCGATTGCTTACAGGCTCAGAAAAACCATCCCAGGATGATGCGGATGAGATAACACAGCACGGCGCCCGCCAGGGGGCCTACCTCGATCTTCATCTGCCGGTCCGGCAGCACCTTGGAGGCGACGAGATTGCCGATGCGGATCCCGGGCTCGCAGATTTTGGACAGCATCGTCATCCAGGGCTGCTGCGAGGAAGTCAGATAGGGCAGCGCAAAATGAACCAGCAGCAGCAGTGCGTACAGGCTCAAAAGGGATCGGATCACAGAAACCATCATTGCACCTTCCTTTCACGGGATGCTCACACAGAGGTTACTGCTCCACAGCAGCCGCTTCATCCGGCGCGTAGCCATAGCCTGCGGGCTGCGCGGAAAACGCCGGGATCTGAGCGCCCTGGGCAGGCTGGCGCGTATAGAAGGGCTGGGCCGCTTCCTCCGGCGCGGTGGTGCGCTGGGTGAAGCCGCTTTGCGGCGCGGCAGCATAAACACCCTGCGGAGCGGGCTGCTGGTAAGCGCTCTGCATGGCCGGCTGCTGATACGCCGCCTGGGGAGGATAAGGCGCCCTTTGCATCTGCGGCGCCGCATAGGCGTTCTGCGGGGCGCGCATCGGCGCGCGGGAGGGAGACATATTCATTTGGTTGGTGGCCTGATCGGCGTATACAGCCACCGCCTGGGGCGCCAGAAGATACACGCCCGAGCGGGAGACCTTGGTAATGGTAGCCGTCAAGGAATAGCAGGCGCCGCTGAGGGTGTCCACCAGCCGCCTCATTTCCGCGGGATCGCTGATATTCTCCAGCACAATCAGCACCGAGTCGCCGCTGCGAAGCAGGGTAATGGCGCTGCGGCAGTCGCCCATGCCCCGGGCGTTGATGATCCGGGCGTTCCACGCGGCGGATACGCCGCTGTTCCGCGGCTGCGTATCTTCCGGTTGGGCCTGCTGCTGATACGCGGCAAAATCCACCACGTTGTTTTCCGGCTGCACCGGGGTGCGGTCCGCCCGGCGGTTGCGGGTATACGCCGCTGCCTGAGGCTGAACGGGAGGCTGATAGGCGGCCGGTTGCTGGTACGCCTGTTCCTGGGGCTGCTGATAAGGCTGCTGCGGCTGATAGGGCGCCTGGCCGTAAGGCTGCTGATAAGGCTGCTGCGGATATCCGTAAGCCGCCCTGCCCTGCGGATAGGCTTCCTGCTGCCCAGGAGCATATCCTTCGTCATTGATGGAGGGAGCCGGCGCAGCAACGGCTGTATCATCGTGATACAGGAACCCTTCCAGTTTGCTTTTCGCCTTATCGAACGCATCCTTGAAAAAACTACCTCTCGCCATCGCTTTGTTCCTCCTGATTTTTATCGCGTTACCGAAACAGCGCCGATCCGATGCGCACCATAGTGGCGCCCGCCCGGGCTGCCAAATCGTAATCCTGGCTCATTCCCATGGAAAGCTCCTTCATTTCCACCCCGGAAATGGCTTCCTTTTGGCTCTCTTCAAACAGCCGCCGCATCCTCTGAAAAAGGGAAAACAGCGTCTCCCTGTCCGCCCCCAAAGGCATGATGGCCATCAGGCCCTGCACCTGCAATCCGGGGAGAGGGGCGCAGGCGCGCAGAAAGGGAAACAATTCTTCCTCGCCGATGCCGCCCTTTTGGGGCTCCCGGGCCACGTTCACCTGAACCAGCACCGGCATCCTCCGGCCGGCCTTTTGGCCCTGACGGTCAATTTCCCGGGCCAGGGAAAGGCTGTCCAGGGAGTGGATCATGCATACGTCCCGGACGATGTACTTCACCTTGTTGCTCTGCAGACGGCCGATGAGGTGGATGGAAAAGGTCCCCTGCAGCGCCGGCAGCTTGTCCCGGATGGCCTGCACCCGGTTTTCCCCGATATCGGTGACGCCCAGCTGTGCCAGGGGCAGAATCTCCTCCGGGGAGGAATACTTCGTTACCGCAATGATCTTGGGTTCCTTTCCCCATTCCCTGCTTTCCCTTTTCAGCGTGGCCCGGATGGCGGCCAGCCTTTCCTCCAGCGTCATGCGCAGCCTCCGTCAGAACAGCCGGACGGGGATCCCGTTGTACAGCACGCCGGGATTTTCGGGGATCACGTAGGCGGAGGTGCCGTCGTCGGACACCACTTCCACCGCCGTCCAGTACTCGCCGCCTTCCGTGGCCATGACCACGCCCTTGCGGCCGTTCTGGATATAAATGGCCCGGGAAGGCACCATCAGCGTGTTCACGCTTTCGCCCACCTGCACCTTGCAGGAGCGGATATACAGCACATTTTTCAGGGCGTCGGTATTATCCACTGTCAGCCGGACCAGCAATTCGCCCCCCGACCGGGTAAAGGATTCCACCGCGGCGTGGACGATGGTGTTGTCGAAATTCTCGATCAGCATTTCATAGACCCGGCCGGTGACCGGCGTCCAGTCCTGATCGCTGCAAAGCAGCAGCACGGCCCAGGGTTCTTTCCGCACCAGGCGGTAAATATCCGTGGAATTGCGGGATACAGCCTGGGTCTGCGGCACATTGCCGCTGTACATGCTCCTGACCTGGGCCGGGGTATAATCCCCGTAGGTGGCCATATTCAGCACGGGCTCATAGCCGTCCGTATAAAAGCTCACCAGCCCGTCGTTCATGGCGGCAAACTGCTTGCTCCAGGTGGAAATGCGCTGCATCTGATTGTTTTCTTCGTCGTACAGACGGCTGAGCTTCTGATCATCCGGATACTTCTGCCGCATGTACACCCGCAGAGACCTCATGGCCTCCGTCAGCAGCGTTTCCTGGCCGTTCATGCTGCCCCGGGCGCCCTGCACCAGGCGTTGGGCCTCCAGGGCGCGCTCCCGAACCTGAGTGGTCAGGGACAAAAGCCGGGTATCCGCCGAGGCATTGCCGATGAGCACCTTGTGGTATTCCTTGATCTGGTTGCGGTAATTCTGCAGCGTGGTCCACTCCCGGGAGCTGAAGCCGGAGGTATAAATGGTGGCCACATTATCGCCGCGCCGGATCTCCGCGCCTTCATCGGCGATGTAATCGATCTGGGAAACGCCCTCCTGGGCAAATACCGTCTCACTGCGCACCACCACGGCGTCCCCGGTGTACCGGGCGCTGAGGGAGCCAAAACGCACATAGCCGTACGCCGCCTGCCCGGGAGTCATGGAGCGCATCACCAGGAACACGCCCACAATCAGCACCGCCGCTGAGAGAAGAATCCAGGGCAGTTTTCTTTTCCTTTTCCGGGGAAGCGGCATCCCGGTCTTGGGCAGCGTATAGACAGGAGCAGCTCCAGGGCGCACCACGCGCACCGTCTGGGCCTCTTCCTCCTGCTGCCCCGGCTGAGGCGCCATGTCTCCCGGGGCCTGAGCATTCTGCGGGCCCGGCACTCCAGGCACAGTGCCCTGCGGCATGTAAGGATAGCCTCCCGCCTGCTGGGGCGGCAGCACAACATGGGCAGGCGGCGGCACCTGCCCCGGCGCCGTCTGCCCGGGATAAGCCTGTCCGGGCATTCCGGCAAACATGCCGTTCCCATCCTGGGTGGGCAAAGGCCG
>CAZQAM010000191.1:0-4614 GCA_964591355.1 uncultured Oscillospiraceae bacterium | reverse complement strand
AAATCAACGAGCGCACTTTCCATTACGAGGGCGGCATCCGGGAATTCGTGAAATATCTGAACAAGCACAAGGAAGTGCTCTTCCCCGAGCCCATTTATGTGGAAGGCGTGAAAAACGGCGTGTCGGTGGAAGTGGCCATGCAGTATAACGACAGCTATGCCGAAAATATCTACGCTTTCGCCAACAACATCCATACCCCCGAAGGCGGCACCCACCTGATGGGCTTCCAGAGCGCCCTGACCCGGGCCATCAACGATTACGGCCGGCGCTACAAGATTTTGAAGGAAGCGGACGCCAACCTCAAGGGCGAGGATACCCGGGAATCCCTGGCCGCGGTCATTTCCGTGAAGATGCACGAGCCCCAGTTTGAGGGCCAGACCAAATCCAAGCTGGGCAACAGCGAGGTGCGCCCCATTGTGGACGGATTGGTGTCCGAGGGACTGAACACCTTCCTGGAGGAAAACCCCGCGGTGGCCAAGGTCATCCTGGAAAGGTGCCTGGGCGCCGCCCGGGCCCGGGAGGCCGCCCGCAAGGCCCGGGACCTGACCCGGCGCAAAACCGTGCTGGAATCGGCTTCCCTGCCCGGCAAGCTGGCAGACTGCACGGAGCGGGACCCTGCCAAGTGCGAGATCTTCATCGTGGAGGGCGACAGCGCCGGCGGCAGCGCCAAAACGGGGCGTGACCGGCATTATCAGGCCATCCTGCCCCTGCGCGGCAAGATCCTGAATGTGGAAAAGGCCCGGCTGGACAAGATCCTCATCAACCAGGAAATCAAGAATATGATCACCGCTTTCGGCTGCGGCGTGGGCAGCGATTTCAATATGGAAAAGCTGCGGTATCACCGCATCGTGTGCATGACCGACGCCGATGTGGACGGCGCCCATATCCGCATCCTGATGCTGACCTTCTTCTACCGCTATATGAAGCCCCTCATCGAAAACGGCTTTGTGTACATCGCCATGCCGCCCCTGTACAAGGTGACCAAGGGCAAGCAGGAGCACTACGTGTACGACGACAAGGAGCTCCAGCAATTGCTGGACCGGCTGGGAAGGGACACCAAGGCGGAGATCCAGCGCTACAAAGGCCTGGGGGAAATGAGCAGCGAGCAGCTCTGGACCACCACCATGAACCCCGAGACCCGCACCATGATGAAGGTGACCATGGACGACGCCATGGCGGCGGACGAGATCATTTCCCTCCTGATGGGCGACAAGGTGGAGCCCCGCCGGGAATTCATCGAGCAGAACAGCGAACTGGCGGTGCTGGACTTCTGAGGGACACGGCGTTTTCCGGAGGGACCGCTCTTTGAAGCCAAAGAACGGCTTCCCCGGTTCCTTCCGGGGGACGCTGGGAGATTTGCCATGATAAGGAAAATCGCATGTATTTTGCTGTGCCTGATGCTCATTGCGCCCTCCGGTGTCCTTGCGGATACCGCGCCGAGAAAGCTGGCGGAGAGCGAGACCCTGTATACTTCTTTGCGGGAAAGAAGCATGGAGCTGGCGGGAATATTCAACGAAGCGCTGCACAGCGAAGGCTATCTTGCCCTGTATACCGAAAACGGATTTGAAGAAACGCTGAAATTGCTGCGGATGCAGGACTTTGCCAATCCCCTGGACGTGACCGTCGTGCGGGCGGATCAGGCGCTTCAGGAGGCGTGGCCGGATGCCCTTGCGAAAGCGGCGTCCGAGGCGGATCTTTCCACGGCGCTGGCGGACTTCGTGTGGCAGAAGGCGTACCATTCCGCGGGCAATTTCCTGAATGCCCGGGAGGGCCCGCAGACGCTGGCGCTTTCTTCCATCCTGACGTTTTCTGACGCGTATATCCGTCCGGAGGAAATGGACGGGCCCTGCTTTGCGCTTGCCCAGTATGGCGGGCTGTACGCTTTCCTGGTCACGTTCTGCCCAACGGTCAACGGCACGGTGACGGCCCAGGCCCGGTTCATTCCTTCCCGTGCCGCAGATTCTTTGAACCTGCCGATCGAGTAAATGAAATTATTCCCCTGAAAGGAAGTACCTTCCATGAGCGATATTCAGGACAGACTCATTCCCGCTGATCTGGAGCATGAGATGCGGCAGAGCTTCATCAGCTACGCCATGTCGGTCATCGTGGACCGGGCGCTGCCCGATGTGCGGGACGGCCTGAAGCCCGTGCACCGGCGCATCCTCTACGATATGAACGAGCTGGGCATGACGCCGGATAAGCCCTACCGCAAGTCCGCCCGTCTGGTTGGCGACGTGCTGGGCAAATTCCATCCCCACGGGGACAGCAGCGTCTATGACGCCATGGTGCGTCTGGCCCAGGATTTCAACATGCGCTATATGCTGGTGGAGGGCCAGGGCAATTTCGGCTCGGTGGACGGCGATGGCGCCGCTGCCATGCGTTATACCGAAGCCCGCATGAGCAAGATCTGCACCGCCATGCTGCAGGATATCGAAAAGGATACCGTGGATTTCTATCCCAATTTCGATGAAACGCTGATGCAGCCGTCTGTCCTGCCGGCCAGGTTCCCCAATCTTCTGGTCAACGGCGCCAGCGGCATCGCCGTGGGCATGGCTACCAATATCCCGCCCCACAACCTGGGGGAGGTCATCGACGGGGCCGTCTGCCTCATCGACAATCCGGACGCTTCCCTGGACGACCTGATGGAGCACATCAAGGGCCCGGATTTCCCCACCGGCGGCATCATCCTGGGCCGCAGCGGCATCCGTGAGGCCTACCACACCGGCCGGGGCCGCATCATCATCCGGGCGAAAACGGAAATCGAGTCCATGCAGAACGGCCGGGAGCGCATCATCGTCACCGAGATCCCCTACGCGGTCAACAAGGCCCGGCTGGTGGAAAAGATCGCTGAATTGGTGCACGAAAAGCGGCTGGACGGCATCAGCGATATCCGGGACGAATCGGACCGCAACGGCATGCGCATCGTGATCGAGCTCAAGCGGGACGTGCAGGCCCAGGTGGTGCTCAATTATCTTTATAAGCACACCCCGATGCAGGATACCTTCGGGGTCATCATGCTGGCGCTGGTGAACGGGGAGCCCAAGGTGCTTTCCCTCCGGGATGCGCTGTATCACTATATCGTCCACCAGGAGGATGTGGTGACCCGACGCACGAAGTACGATCTGGATAAATCCCTGGCCCGGGCGCATATTTTGGAGGGTCTGCTCAAGGCGCTGGACCATATCGACGAAATCGTGCACCTCATCCGCCACAGCAAGGATACGCCTGCCGCCAAGCAGGAACTGATGGAGCGGTTCGAGTTTTCCGACAAGCAGGCCCAGGCCATCCTGGACATGCGCCTGGCGCGCCTCACCGGCCTGGAAAGGGAGAAACTGCTGGAAGAATACCAGGAGCTGGAAAAGACCATCGCGTATCTCCAGTCCCTGCTTTCGGACAAGCAGCTTTTGCTGGGCGTCATCAAGGAAGAACTGCTCCAGATCAAAAACAAATACGCCGATCCCCGGCGGACGGAGATCTCCTCTGTCGAAGGAGAAATCGATATTGCTGACCTGATCGCCGTGGACGATATGGTGGTGACGCTGACGCATTTCGGCTATGTGAAGCGTCTCAGCAAATCCACTTACCGGGCCCAGGGCCGGGGCGGCAAGGGGGTGGCGGCCATGACCACCCGGGAAGACGACTACGCGGAGAATATCCGCATCGTCAATTCCCACGAGCCCATCCTTTTCTTTACCAACCTGGGCCGGGTGTATACCCTCACCTGCTACCAGATCCCGGAGGCCGGCCGCACCGCCCGGGGCACCGCCATCGTGAACCTTCTGCAGCTTTCCGGCGGCGAAAAGGTGACCACTATGATCCCCATGCCGGAGATCGAAGCGGGGCATTACCTCATCATGGCTACCCGGGGGGGCCTCATCAAAAAGACCGCCATGAGCGAATTCAAGAATCTGCGCCGCTCCGGCCTCATCGCCATCGTGCTCAACGAGGGGGACGAGCTGATCGGCGTGGAATTGTGCCGGGACGGGGAGGAACTGCTGCTGGGAACCCGGCAGGGCAAGGCCATCCGCTTTGCGGAGCGCCACGTGCGCGCCATGGGCCGCGCCAGCCACGGCGTGCACAGCATGCGCCTGGCGGAGGGCGATGCGGTGACTGATCTGTGCGTCATCGAGGAGGGAGCCCACGTGCTCTCCATTACCGAAAATGGCTACGGCAAGCGCACCGATCCGGAAGCGTACCGGGAGACCGGGCGCAACGGCAAGGGCATCATTGCCATGGCGTTGACCGAAAAAACGGGCCTTCTGACCGCGCAGCTCATGGTGCATCCGGAGGAGGATATCCTGCTCATTACCGACGACGGCACCATCATCCGCACCCCGGTGGACGATATCCGCGTGTGCGGCCGCGCCACCCAGGGCGTGAGATTGATGCGGGTGGGCGAAGGCAGCCGCATTGTGGCCGTGGCCCGGGCCGAAAAAGAAGAAGAACCGGAAGAAGAGCCGGCGGAGAATAATGGGGAGAACAACGAGGAATAAAGAAAGCAGGGGGAACCATTCTTTGAAGCCAAAGCATGGTTCCCCCTGCACCCCTTCCAAGAAAGCAGTTTTTGCAAGATCGGAAGAGCACACGTCTGAACTCCAGTCACCGCTCATTATC
>CAZQAM010000190.1:0-4647 GCA_964591355.1 uncultured Oscillospiraceae bacterium | reverse complement strand
ATCTGGCCCTGGTCATGATACATGGTCACGACGCCGTCGAAATCGCCGCGGAACGCCTTGATAAACAGGATGTCGGAGGAATAGGGGCCGGAGGGATTCATGCCGGCCTTCTGCGCCTTTTCAATGGCAGGAGCGATCACGTCGATCTCTTCCCTGCCGCACAGGCCGCCTTCGCCGCAGTGCGGATTCAGCGCCGCCACGCCGATGCGGGGGTTCTCATAGCCTGCCATCCTGAGCGTCGAGTGGCACAGCGTGATCGCCCGGTAAATCCTCTCCACGGTCAGATTGTCGGATACTTCCTTGATCGGGATATGGCTGGTGGTGCGGGTGGTCCACATGCCGGCGGCAACGTTGATTTCCCCGAAGGGCTGATCCTGCACACCAAACAGATGAGCCATCACATGGTGCTCGCTTTCATACTTGCAGCCTGCCAGCTTCATGCCGTTTTTGTTGAAAGGCGCGAAGCAGAAGCCCTCGAGGATCCCGGATTTGCACAGGTTCACCGCCAACTCCAGCGTGGCGTTGACGCTCTTGGCGCAAACCAGGTTCAATTCGCCCATTTTGACTTCCGCGGGATCCTGGTCATGCTGATCCAGCACCGGGATGCCTTTGCTCCAATCGGCCTCTGCCGCGTCGGAGATCACGCAGTGCTTCGCTTCGCCGCCAATGATCTTCAGCGCGTTTTCGAAGATGCGCACGTCGCCGATGATGATCGGCCGGCAGTACGCTTCATAGAAGTTGTTTGCGGCCAATTTGGCCACCAACTCCGGTCCGACGCCTGCCGAGTCGCCCATCAGGATACCGAGAATCGGTTTTTCGCTCATTACGACCCTGTCCTTTCCTATTTTTTCAGCGGGTTTTCCCGCACAGGTTCATTTGTTGACCACATTCACGGGGTTGCCGTCCAGGAAAGCCTTGATGTTGGATACCGTGCAGTCCATGATGCGCTGGCGGCTCTCCTTGGGCGCCCAGGAAATATGGGGCGTAATGATGCAGTTTTTCGCCTTCAAAAGCGGGTTGTCTTCACGGATGGGCTCCGTGTACACCACGTCCAGGCCCGCCCCGGCCAGTTTTCCGCTGTTGAGGGCATCGGCCACATCCTGTTCCACGATCAGCTGCCCGCGGGCGTTGTTGATCAGGATCGCGCCGTCCTTCATCTTGGCGATGGCATCCTTGTTGATGAGGCCGGTGTTCTCCGGGGTCAGATTGCAGTGCAGAGTAATGACGTCGGATTCCGCCAGCAGACGGTCCAGCTCCACATATTCGCCGATCTCGCGGCCGGAATCATTGGGATAGACATCATAGGCCAGCACCTTCATGCCCATGGCCTTGGCAATGCGGCCTTCAGCCTGGCCGATGCGGCCAAAGCCGATGATGCCGATGGTTTTGCCGTCCAGCTCGATCAGCGGATAATCCCAGTAGCACCAATCCTTGTTGGTGGCCCAGTTGCCGGCATAGACGCTGGCGCTGTGATGGCCAATGTGGTGGCAGATTTCCAGCAGCAGCGCGATGGAATACTGGCTGACGGACATAGTGCCGTAAGTGGGCACGTTAACGACCGGGATATTCTTTTCCTTCGCGTAGTTGTAATCCACTACGTTGTAACCCGTGGCCAGCACCGCGATCAGCTTGATGTTCGGGCATTTGTCGAGGGTCGCACGGCTGATGGGGGTCTTGTTGATCACCACGATCTCCGCGTCGCCGATCCGTTCTGCGATAAGGGGAGATTCCTGATAGGAAGTGCGATCATAAACTTTCAATTCTCCCAATGCTTCAAGGCCGCTCCAGCTCAGATCGCCGGGGTTCTCGGTATAGCCGTCCAATACAACGATTTTCATATCAATAATATCCTTTCTTTATGATATTCGTGCCGGCTCCTGTGCTTCGTCAATCCTCCAGCAGTGCCCAAGCGCGGTTGAGGACCCGCTTGGTATTGGCCAGCACGATCTCCTCGTCCTCGCCGGGCCGCAAAGTGACTTCCATGGACAGCACATAGGGCTTTTCAGCGTCAAAGAAGCCTTCCTGCTTCAGCACGCGCAGATAGTCCAGCAGCTCGGGGGTGTCATTGGCGCTGTTGGGATAGCCAAGGCGCGGATGCAGGTCGCCGTAGCCGTCGCATCCGGGCTTCACCACGGCGTTGCCAAAGTGGAAATGGGTGATATAAGGCCGGAGCGTGCGGATGACGAACTGGCTGGTTTCATAAGTGGTCGGGAAATGGCTCAGATCCACCAGCAGGCCGAAGTTGCTGTGGGTCGTGCGCATATCCGCGGCGAACTGAGCGGCATACGGCGCGGGGCCGATCAGCGCGGCCTTGTCCATATCGAAATCAAATACTTCCAGCTCCACGTTCATGCCCTTGGTGGCGGCATAATCGCAGACATTGCGGGTGGTTTTGAGCAGCTGCGCGTAAGCCTGATCCTTGGTTTCAGGGGACCACTTGCCCGCCAGGAAGGCAATGCCCTTGGCGCCCAGGTATTCAGCTTCATCGACCGCTTCCAGCAGCGTCTTTTCCGCCTTCACGCGTTCGTTTTCGTCGATGGCGTTGGGATTCAGCTTCGGGCCCAGCAGCCGGGGCTGCGCGCCGTAGCATACCTTCAGATGGCTCTGTTCCAGCAGCGCTTTGGCTTCAGCGTTCTTTTCGCCAAAGCCCTTCAGCTCGATGGCGTCAAAATAATCATCGCTGCAGATTGCCTTCAGGGATTCCATGGGGCTGCGCTTGGGATAGCTCATCCATTGAATGGTGCCTACCTGAAAATACTTATGAATGGAGTCCTTCATGATCCTACCTCTCCTTTTTTGTTATTTGAAAGCATGATAGATGCTTTTCATTCATGCACCTGCGCGTTCATCGCCGCTGAAAGCATACGGTGAAACAATGGAAATCCTGCGCTACCGGGGTATGGGCACCGGAATGATTTTTAAAGATGGAATAAGTTCGGTTTCTGCTCGTCGGAATGATTGTATCATATCCTACAAGTGCTGTCAATAGCCTATTTGAAGGTTTTTTAACGAAATTGCAGGCTTTGCATTGACTTTTTGTTCAAATATCCGATAATAATCACAAAAACAGGCTTTCATCCCCGATGCGTCAGGAAATTTTCCAGTTGGTTTCATTTCATTTTTTGTGAATAGGTTGTTCTATATGTTCCGTTTTATTGTATGACAACTTTATTTTTATAATTTCCTCGGCTCCGGATGATTTTTTCTGTGTTTTACCCCTTGACTTACCATCATTTTTCGCTTATACTGTAAATACATCCGGCGGAATGATGATGATTTTTGAAAATAGATTTGCTTTTAAACTCGTATGACATGTAACGGAGGTCAAAATGACACAGGGCTCTGAACAATTCCCCAAACGCCTGTCTGACAGCGTATATCAGTATCTGGCAGACGGCATCAGCACAGGCCGCTGGAAAACCGGCGACAAGCTGCCCTCCGAAGCTGAACTGTGCCAGGAGCTGGAGGCCAGCCGCTCCACCGTCCGCAGCGCCATTGAACGGCTGAATGGGCTTGGGCTGGTGCAGAGCTTCCAGGGAAAGGGCACTTTTGTCAGCAACTCCATGCCCCGCGAGCATGCCGAGGCAGCGCTGCACATCAACAGCGCCAGCCGTCTGGATATCTTCGAATTCCGCAAAATCATCGAAAGCGAATCCGCTGCGCTGACCGCCATCCGCGCCACTGCCAGCGATGTGGCCGAAATCGAAAAGAGCATCGCCAGCATGTCCTCTGCGCAGACAAACGAGGAAATCGCCGAGCATGACATGCGCTTTCATGAATTGATCGCCCGCTGCTCCGGCAATATGATCATTCAGGGGGTATTTGATGTGCTGCGTTCCTCCTATGCCGAAATGTTTATGAAGAATGTGGAGCACATGAACAAGGCGGGCGTTCTGCATCACCGGCAGATTCTGCTGGCCATCCAGAGCCGGGACATGGAGGCGGCGCGTCGCTGCATGCTGGAGCACATTGACGATACCATGCGCGCAGTGTGCAGCGCCGAGGCGGAATGAGAGTCCTCCCCGCGCTTTCCGCGCGGGAATATATATAAACAATTATCAGAGGAGGCGGCAATCCATGAAGTTACCAGTGCAAGAAAAAGAAAGGCTGGAAAAGCTCTGCCATCAGTTCCGGATTGATCTGATCGAAACGCTGCACCAGCGCCAGACCGGGCATCCGGGCGGGTCCCTGTCCGTGCTGGAGATCCTGACCACGCTGTATTTTACCCAGATGGATGTGGATCCCGCGAATCCCAAGAAGCCCGACCGGGACTGGCTGGTGCTGGGCAAAGGCCACGCCGCGCCGGCACTGTACCGCGTGCTGGCGGAAAAAGGCTTCTTCCCTGTGGAAGAAATGGCGACGCTGCGCTGCCTGAATTCCCGGCTGCAGGGCCATCCCAATCCCCTGGATACTCCGGGCGTGGATATCACCTCCGGCCCTCTGGGCATCGGGCTTTCCGCGGCGCTGGGCATATCGCTGGCTTTGAAGCTGGACCATATTGACAAGCGCGTCTACTGCGTGCTGGGCGACGGCGAGATCAATGAAGGCACCGTTTGGGAAGGCCTGATGGCCGCCGTAAAATTCAAAGCGGACAACCTGAGATCGGAAGAGCGTCGTGTAGGGAAAGAGTGTAGGGTAGGGTGGTGG
>CAZQAM010000189.1:1034-4683 GCA_964591355.1 uncultured Oscillospiraceae bacterium | reverse complement strand
TGCCCGGGGGCGGGCTTTGCTCGCCCGGCGGGGTCTCCCCTCCGCCATCCGGCGCCTGGTCTCCCGTCCCGGCGGTGGCGTCGAAGGTCACCCAGCCCAGGCCGGCGATCTGAAATTCCGTCCAGGCATGGGCTTCCTGACCGGTCACGACCGCCGTACCGTTTTCGTCCGGCGCGGCGATAAAGCCGGTCGCATACCGGGCGGGGATGCCTTCGATGCGGCACAGGATCGTCATGGCGGTGGCGAAATAGGTGCAGTATCCTTCCTTTTCCCCGATGAGAAACCAGGCCGCGAAATCCACACCCTCCGGGGGCGTGCGCACATCCAGCCGGTAGCGGTAATGGGTGCGCAGGTAATGCATGATATTCAGGGCCTTTTCGTAGGGCGTCCCGGCGTTTCCTGCCGCCTCGTGGGCGATGTCAAACACTTCCTGCTGGATATGGGAGGGCAGCTGCAGGAAGGTTTTTTCGATTTCCGCCCGGTAGGGATCCTCCAGCCCGGCGCAGGCCTCCACCAGCGCGGCGGTCTGCCTGCCGGACGCCGCGGCGGGCAGGCAGGTGAGGGTATACCGGTCCCCTTCCTCCAGATCCCGGGTGATGAACAATTCCCCCGCCATGTTGTAATAGAGCACCATCCGCTGGCTTTCCATCTGCAGCGTGCGGGTATGGGAGGGGGCGAAGAGGGTGGTGGTGCCGTGATTCATCAGGCGCACCCGCACAGTTTCAGGCGCCATGCCATGATCCTCAAGGGGGCGGTTCAGGTCAAACAGATCTTCTTTCAGGGAGGTGAACCGGGGGGACGCGTACAGGTAGCGGCGGGAAGACAGGGTATCGTACCAGTTGAGGCCGTTGTATTCGTTGTAACTCTTGCCCTTCATCAGCAGCGTCCTGGGGGTGGATACCTCCATGACCGTGTGGCTTTCCGGCTGGGCAGGCCCTCCCAGGCGGTTTTCCAGGGGCTGGAAGCCTTCTCCGGTCAGGCTGAAGGAGGTACGGAACTCATTGAACAGAAGATAATCTTCGATGAACTGCCGGATATCGGCAGAAACTTTGGATAATTGCGGCACGGGTTCCTGCTTTGCCGGCACCAATAGGAAGGCGGCGGCGGCCAGCAGCACCGCGGGAAACAGCGGGGAGAGGCGGCTGTCCCTGTCCTGTGCCATCATGAGAAGCAAGCCGGCCGCGGCAGGAAGGGCATACAGCAGCAGCCCCGTCTGGGCGCTGAAAATAAAGATCAGCGACAGGATGGTGACAACGGAAAAAAAGGCGAGGGACAGGGTATCATCCCAGGTCAGCGCCGCGGCCAGCAGGGAGAAGATCAGACAGACGGAAAGCCGGGCGGCGTCGGCGTAAGGCAGGGCGGCGTCAGGAATGCCCCGGAGGGCCAGAAACGCCGCTTTGCCCAGCTGCACCGCCGTATGCGCCGGGCCGCCGCCCAGGGCGCCCCACAGGCCCAGCCCTGCCGCGGCGGCCAGGGGCAGCAGCCATTTCCTGCGCAGGGGCATCAAAGAAAGGCCCTCAAAGCCTATGGAGAAAAGCAGGCAAAGCACCGCCGCGGGCCACAGGGCCTGCAGGGGCAGCAGGGCTTTCAGGGCGGTCAGGCTCAATCCCAGGCTCAGCAGCAGCATCGTGAAAAACTGCATCACGGCCGCCTTGACTCTGTTTTCATGCGGGCGTGACATAGCATACCTCCACCAAATGATGCTGCAGCCGGGAGACAAAGGGCTGATAATCGGGGTGTTCGGGGGCAAAGGTGACCAGGTACAGCCGGGCGCTGGGGCCCATGCGGCGGATATGGCTGACCCCTTCCACGATGCCGGCGTCCAGACGGGTGGTGATGACGATGGTGGCGCCGGTGCGGCGCATGCGGCGAAGTTCCAGGTTCAAAACCCTCGCGAAATCCTCGCCGGGGCCGAAGGTCTGGCAGGCAAGCATTTCCTGAAGCAAGGTCAGGCTGGCTTTATGATCGGAGGAAAATTCGTTGGGCCTGTCCCCGTAAATGGGTAGGCGCACAGGGCTGCCGTCCTCCATCTGCAAACTGGCCACCGCCACAGCGGTTTCACACAGGGCGTCCCGCAGTTTTTCCTTCCCTTCGGCAACGCCTTCGCCGCCCCGGGGCACGTCGCAGTCCAGCAGGATCAGGGTGTCCGGCGGCGCGGGGGTTTCAAACTGGCGCACCCAGATTTCCCGCTTCCGGGAGGAGAGCTTCCAGTGGATGCGCTTCATGGCGTCGCCGGCCCGGTAAGGCCGCACATCCGCCGGCGCGTTGTAATCCTCCTGGGTGCGGGAAAGCGCTGCGGTGCCGTCGTCGCCCAGGGTAAAGCGGGGTTTTTCAATGTCAAAAGGCCGGGGCAGCACAGTCAGATGCTCGTCCCGGTTCCGGGGGCGTTTTTTCATTTCAAACAGGCCGAAAAGATCCTGAACGGCCAGAAAATTCAGCTGGGTGTCAAACTGGCCCACATGCCGTGTCAGCAGCGGGATGCGCCGTTCATGAAGGCGAAAAGGCGCGGCGCCGAAAATGCAGTCCGTCCGCTGGCCGCCGAAGGAAAAATCCCCCCGCATCGGCGCAATGGGCAGGGGGCAGTGGTGCTCCGCCTTCAAAAGTAGCTGGGCCGTTTCTCCCCGGGATACCGTCTGCACAGCCAGGTGCTGGCGGCAGGAGGCAGTCTGCCTCGCCCACAGGCAGCTTAACAAACTGTACACCAGAACGGCCAAAAGCAAAATGGCCGCATAGTAATACAGCGGCCCGCCCAGAGAGAGGGCGCAGAAAGCGCTGGTGAGAAAGGCGGTCAGCACCGCCAGGCCCCGGCGGGTCATCATACCCTCCCGGTGGGCACCGGCACGGCATCGATCAATTGGGAAAGCACCTGGGAGGCGGAAATGCCCTTCATGCGGGCTTCCGGCGTCAGCACCAGCCGGTGAGCCAGCACCGGCAGCGCCATGTGGCGGATATCGTCGGGCAGCACATAGTCCCTGCCGGACAGAAGCGCGCAGGCCTGGGCTGCCCGAAGCAGGGCGATGGAGCCCCGGGGCGACGCGCCCAATTGCAGGGAGGCGTGGCTGCGGGTCATGGCGGTGATGGTGGCCACATAGCTACGGGCTTCATGGCTTGCGTACACGGTGCCCAATTGCTCCTGCATGGAAATGATTTCCTCCGCCCCGCAGACGGGGGACAGGGTCTGCAGGGGCGTGACCTGGCCGGTATAGCGCTCCAGAACGTCTGTTTCTTCCTCAATGGAGGGATACCCGATCTGGATGCGCAGGAAAAACCGGTCCATCTGCGCTTCCGGCAGCGGATAGGTGCCCACGAAATCCACCGGGTTCTGGGTGGCCATCACCATAAAGGGCTGGGGCAATTTGTGGGTCACGCCGTCCACCGTCACCTGCCCTTCCTCCATGACCTCCAGCAGGGCGGACTGGGTTTTGGGCGAGGTGCGGTTGATTTCATCCGCCAGGATGATTTGGCTCATCACCGCGCCGGGCTTGAATTCCATTTCCCCGCTTTGCAGGTTCACCATGGTGAACCCCGTCACGTCGGAGGGCGTCACGTCGGGGGTGAACTGGATGCGCTTGAAGGAGCACTGCAGGGATTTGGCCAGGGCGGCGGCCATGGTGGACTTGCCAACGCCCGGCACATCCTCGATCAGCAC
>CAZQAM010000189.1:0-1024 GCA_964591355.1 uncultured Oscillospiraceae bacterium | reverse complement strand
CCCGCGGCAGACCAGGGCAATGAGCAGGTTTTCAATGGCGTCGTCCTTGCCCACGATCACCCGGCGGATATTCTGCTGCAGGGCATAGACCAGGGGACGGGGCTGGGCGGGAGAAGCGGCAGGCTGCATAAAGATACTCCTTTCTGAAAAAGGAAGAAGGATGCATGGGGAAGGGGCATACAGACAGTATAACCCCCTTCTGACACAGTATACCAAAAACTGTGCCGAATTGCAATGCAATCCGACACAGTTCCGTAATCCGATTGAAACAATTTACAGAGGAAATCAGTCCTCGAACGCGTTTTCGGCGCCCGGGGTGGGCAGGGAGGTGTAGCGCCAGTTGCGCTCATCCACCCGGGCCATGGATACGTCCTTTTCCTGCTGGTCGAAGCTGATGCTGTCCAGGATCACGCCCTGATAGGAAAGGATCACCTTTTCGCCGGTGGCGCTGAGCTTGAAGGACACGTGGATCTCTTTTTCGCCGACTTCTTCCTTGCCGGAAGCGAAAATAACCAGGTAGCTGCCGGCAGGCATCACGTATTCGGGAAACACAAATTTTTCCAGGTTCTTTTTCCCGTCGCTCAGGCACAGGCCCTTCAGGTTCACGTCTTCATCGCTGGTGTTGTACAGTTCGATCCAGTCGGAATCCTCGCCGTATTGATCTTCGATGGTATCGCCGTTGGACGCCATGAACTCGTTGATGCGGATGGCGGCCAGATTGGTGGAGGCGGCCTGGGAGGAAATCACGGGCAGCAGCAGGCAGGCCAGGAGCACCAAGGACAAAAGCTTCTTCATCGTTTCATCTCCTTTTGGATAAATACATGTATACTATATCACATTTCTTTCTGTCTGTCACGTAAAAAAAATCCCGCTGCGCGGCGGGAAACCAAAGGGAAAAAGCCTCTTCCCGCGGCGGCTGGCCGTTGACAAGCGGCGCGGGGGCCCGTATAATCTACCGGGAAAGGGGAATGAACGTGTCAGATCGGAAGAGCACACGTCTGAACTCCAGTCACCGCTCATTATC
>CAZQAM010000188.1:0-4687 GCA_964591355.1 uncultured Oscillospiraceae bacterium | reverse complement strand
CCGGAATCAACCGGAGCCCGCCCGGAAACGGGGCGGCGCCAGCGGGATCACGCCCGACGGAAGGTCAGAACAGTGAAAGACCACCGGGGCGCGGTATAGGCGCCATCAGGCGCAGTGCCATGCTCGGCGTGGATCCTTTCGGGGGCATCCAGGGTATTCCTGTCTCCGGGCTCACCCCGGACCACAGACCAATGATAGCCCTCCGCCAGGGGGATATCGCAGGAGAAATGCACTTTTTCATCCTGATCAGAATTGTTGAGGAGCTTCAGGTACAGATTGTTTTCATCCATGGTGGCCAGGGCCTCCACCCGGCCGTATTTGCGGTCCTCCCCATGGCAGATGAAGGCGCCGTTCAGATAGCAGTCAAAGCCGCTGCCGCTGGTCTTTACGGTGAATTTGTTGTATTCCCCCCAGCGGATGGGCAGATCCACGGGAGCGGTCACGGGATGCTCCTGGTAGCGGTACAGATACAGATTCCTGCCCTGGCCGTTCTCAATGGTCCAGGTATAATACTCCGTATCCCCCAAATGGAAGGTCTTTCTGGGGGCCGGTTTTCCGGGTTCCGGTTCCAATGTCATCACGCCGGGCTCGGAGGAGTTGTGCGCCCAGAAGGACAGGGCGAACTTGGGCGTGCGCTCATCCATATACACTTCCGCGCTGAACTCCGCCCGGTTGGCTTTCCTGTCGGTAAAGAGCCCGTTGGCAATGGTCAATTGGATGGGGAACCGGGTAATGCTGTCCAGGTTTTCATTGCCGGTGCAGTCGGAAACCAGGTCTTCCCCCTTCGTCAGCCAATGGCCGATGACTTCTCTGCGCAGCGCCGCGGGCGCGCCGTTGTACACCGGCATGTGCATGCGCAGCCCCGGCTGATAGGCGATCACGCCGCAGAAGCCGTACTTTTCCGGACAGAGCATTTCGGTATCGCTTTCCGCCGTCAGCAATTCCGTGCCCCGGCTGGCGCCCATGAGCCCCAGGATATGCAGCACGGGCAGGCCACAGGAGCGGTGATTGTCAAAGGAGATCAGGTTGGGGTTCCACTGTTTGTAAAGCACGTTTTCAAACAGCGGCGCAAAAGAGGCCAGCTTGACCGCTTCGGGATTGCTTTCCAGCCCCATCAGGAACCGCGCTTCCGACAGGGCGGAATGCAGCGTGCCCACATCCTGCCCGCGGGTCACGGCGTATTCTCCCAGGAAAACCTTCACGCCGTCCCGGGGATAATGATCATAGAGGTGGCCGGACTGGGCAAAGAACTGCCAGTCGAAATAATAATGCTCATCCACATACTGGGTCGGCAGGCCCCGGGTCTCGGTATGGGCATTGGAGATCAGGATAATCTCCGGATGGGTCTTTTGCAGTTCCTGATAGAAGATCTGATAGCGCCTGTCGTATTCCGGGCCGTCATTCTCGTTGCCGATCTCGATATACTTGAGGGCAAACGGCGCAGGATGGCCCATTTCCGCCCGCAGGGCGCCCCATTTCGTGGTCACATCCCCGGTGGCGTATTCGATGGCCATCATGGTTTCCTTCAGCATTTCCTGCGTTTCCTGCTCATCGAAGAACTCAGGCCGGCGGGCCTGGCAGCTCATACCGCAGTTGACCACATACAAAGCCTCCATCTGCATATCCTCGCACAGCTGCAGGAATTCATGGAAGCCAAAGCCGTTGGTGGCGCGGTAATGCCACAGATTCCAGGTGGAAACGCGCTCCCACACCGGGCCCACCGAGTAGGTAAAGCGCATGGCGCTCTCCCGGTTGAGGCCTTCCACCACGCAGCCTCCGGGCCAGCGCATGAACTTGCTGCGGGTGCTTTCCAGCAGTTCCGCCAGATCCTTGCGCAGGCCGTGGCCGTGATAGGTCTCCTCCGGCATCAGGGAGGTAAAGCCGATGGTGATCTCAGCCGCCTCCTCGCAGGCGATCTCCAGACAGGCCTCAAAATCGTCCGTAGCGGGGACCAGGCGGACATCGGAGCGGCCGTAAGCGCCGGCGGGCACCTCCGCCCGTGCGGACGCCAGGCAGGCGCCGTCCCCTCCCATGACGCGCACCGTCAGGGACGCGGGTTTTTCCGCCTTCCAGAAGGCATAGAACAGCATGCCTTTCCCTTTCGCAGCGGGAATATGATGGAAGCCGATATTCCTGAGGAATCCGCCGGGGCGGAACGACACTTTCAGCGCGGCTTCCCGGCGGGGATTCAGGGTATCCCGGGTATCCACCGTCATGTCCGCATCAAAAGCGTACCAGCCGGGAACCGGCGTATACGGCACCCTCGCCGCCCACTCCTCCGTGCCTTCTCCATGGGCGAAGGGCTCGCGGAAGCCCTGCCGGGTGGTGAAATACCCTTTGTCCGGGTCCGCCGTGCAGCCGCCGGGCACCAGGCCGTCCTCAAAGGCGCGGTTGCGCAGCATTTCCGGATACAGGCCGCCGTCGCCGGCCCGGTTGATATCCTCAAAGAAAAGGCCGTACAGGTCGGGGGCGACAGGCCGGGCGCCGCCGGAATAAATGTGAAGATCCGTCATAAAATAACCTCCGTCTGCCGCTGCGGCACCGGCATCCTGTGAATCAAGGCGGAAGCCGCTGATTTTTCCGCCTTTTGCGGGCCATGCTCCGGTCAGCCGGACAGGATCAGCGTTCCGATCTCATGGCCCCGGATTTCCGTTTATTTGTTTTCCGCCTCTTCCCTGCGGCGATTCAGCGCGCTGAGCCCCGCCAGGATATGTGCCCGCACCGCGTCCTGCACCGCATGATCCCCGCCGCCCTTCAATGCCCGGAGAATGGCGGCGTGCTCCTCCAGGGTGCTGCGGTGCCTTTCCAGCACGTACGGATCCTTTTGATGTTTTTCCGGTTCCCGGATCAGATAATGGGGCATGAAGATGTGCATCACCGTGTCATACTGCAGGATCATGGAAGAAATGCCAAGGTGCTCCAGCAGCGCCCCGTGGAATACCAGATCGTCCATCCAGAACTGCCCGATGCTGTAGCCAGCGCAGTTCTCCAGCAGCTGGTGCTGCTGCGCCAGCGCTTCTTCCATCCGTTTTATGGTTTGCTGCGCTTTTTCGCCGGGATAATCCCGGGCAAGCACGCCGGCGCAGTAGCCCTCCGTCATCAGCCGGATATGCCCCGCCTCCTCTATATCGGCCCGGGTGGGCGTATGCAGCACAAAGCCGCGGTTGGGCAGGATATCAATAAAGCGCTCATGCGCCAGACGGTTCAGCGCGTCCCGGATCGGGGTGCGGGACATATCCAGCTGTTTGGCCAGCCTGGTTTCGCTGTAGATCCGCCGGAACTCAAATTCGCTTTTATAGATCATATCCCGCAGATATTCGTAGGCCAAATCGTTGAGCACTTTGTAGTCTGACACGCAATCACCCCGGTAAAAAAAACATATTGACTTTGCATGGAAATAAGTGTATATTTATTTTAAACCCGGTATACCGGTATGTCAAGTGCCGGATATGAGAAACAAAAAAGCGCAAATCTTTGTTTCAATACGTGGACGGCACTGAAGGCATGCCTGTATCTGCGAATCAAATAATGGCCCCGGCCGGCCGAACGGCGCTGAATACGCGGCGAGCGCGGCGTCCTATCCGGCCCTCAGGGGAACAGGCTTTCTCAGCGGTGCTGCTCTGCCCATCGGCGGCGTAAGCTGCTATTGACAAGGAGTGAATGGAAATGGACTACACAGATCAGGAAATCAAGGCATTGCGGAAACAGGCGGCCATCCTGCGCGGAAATCTGATTGAAATGATCCCCGCCGGCAAGGTGGGGCATCTGGGCGGCAGCAGCTCCATCATGGATGTCACTGCCGCGCTGTACTTCAAACACATGCACGTGTATCCCGATCCCAAGGATCCTAGGCGGGACCGCTGCGTGTTTTCCAAAGGCCATGCCGTGCTGGCGCAGTATGCCGCCTTTGCGGAAATGGGCTATGTGAGCCGGGAAGACCTGAAAAAGGTCAAGACCCTGGACGGCACCCTGCAGGGCCATCCCGATATGGATCATACCCCCGGCATCGAGGCCGTGACCGGCTCCCTGGGCCAGGGCCTTTCCGTGGCGCTGGGCATGGCGTACGGCCTCAGGCTGGACGGAAGCAAATCCCGGGTATACTGCGTCATCGGCGACGGGGAACTGGATGAAGGCCAGATCTGGGAGGCGGCCATGAACGCGGCCGCCAACGATGTAAGCAACCTCACCGCCATCATCGACAAGAACGGCGTGCAGGCCACCGACCGCGTGGAAAAAGTGCTGCCCAACGGCAGCCTGAAGGAAAAATGGGAAGCCTTCGGCTGGAACGTCATTGAGATCGACGGGCACGATATGCGCAGCATCCTTTCCGCGCTGGATGCCGCCGTGGCCTGCAAAGACAAGCCCACCGCCATCATCGCCAACACTGTCAAGGGCAAGGGTTTCCCCTTCGCGGAAGGCAAATCCGCCTACCACAACGCGGCCCTGACCGAGGAAGAATACAAGCAGGCGCTGGCCCTTGTTGAAAAAATGAAGGAGGAGGCGTAAACCATGAGCACACTGAATATGCGCAAGGCTTATGGCGAAGCCCTGGTGGAGCTGGGCCGTGCCAATCAGAAAATCGTCGTGCTGGAGGCCGACCTGGGCAACTCCACCATGTCCAAACTGTTCGGGGCTGAATTCCCGGAGCGCTATTTCCAGATGGGCATTGCGGAGGCAAACATGATTT
>CAZQAM010000187.1:4369-4691 GCA_964591355.1 uncultured Oscillospiraceae bacterium | reverse complement strand
CGGTTCATCCTATCAGCGTGGCAAAATAATCCTCCGGCGTTTCGGCCCGGCGGATCAGGCGGAAGCTTCCGTCCTCCCCATAGAGGATCTCGGCGCTGCGGAGCCGGCCGTTGTACTGGTAGCCCATGGCGAAGCCGTGGGCGCCGGTATCGTGGATCACCATCAGATCTCCTATCTCAGCCTTGGGCAGCGGCCGCTGGACGGCGAATTTATCGTTGTTCTCGCAGAGGCTTCCGACCACGTCGTAGGTCTCGGTCGCCGGGGCGTTCTCCTTGCCGGGGACGCTCACGTGGTGATAGGCGCCATACATGCCCGGCCGCAT
>CAZQAM010000187.1:553-4359 GCA_964591355.1 uncultured Oscillospiraceae bacterium | reverse complement strand
AGGCCTCCGGTCACATCATAGATGTGATCCGGGGCTTCCCCCCTTTTGCCGCAGAGGTGGATATGGTGGTACGCCCCGTACATGGCCGGGCGCATCAGGTTGGAGGCGCAGGCGTCCACGCCGATATAATCGCGGTAAATTTTCTTTTCGTGCACCACCCGGGTCACCAGCCAGCCGTGAGGCCCGGTCATATACCGGCCCAATTCCGTTTTGATCCCTACCTTCGCCTGGGCCGGATCCCCGAACACCCGGGTGTATTCCCTCCGGACGCCTTCGCCGATCATGGCCGCGTCGGCTTTCGGTTCATCGGGGTGATACGGGATGCCGATGCCGCCGGACAGGTTCACAAAGGAAAGCGGCACGCCGATCCGGGATTCCAGCTCCCTCCCCAGGTCAAACAGAATGCCCGCCAGTTTGGGATAATAGGAATTGTCGGTGGTGTTGCTGGCCAGGAAGGCATGCAGGGCAAACCGGCGCACGCCCAGGGCCTTGAGGCGCTTCAGCCCTTCCTCCAGCTGCGCCCGTGTCCAGCCGTACTTGGATTCTCCCGGCGCGCCCATGATGGCGTTGCCCAGGGTAAAATCCCCGCCGGGGTTGTAACGCACGCACACTTCCTCCGGCACGCCCCCGTGAGAAACCAAGAGATCAATATCGCTGATGTCATCCAGATTGATGATGGCATGAAGGGCCCGGGCATGGCTGAATTCCTCCGGAGGCATGGCGTTGGCGCTGAACATGATTTCATCGCCGGAGCAGCCCGCCATTTCCGCCAGAAGCAGCTCGCACTCGCTGGAGCAGTCGGCCCCGCAGCCCTCCTGGCGGAGGACCTTCAAAATTTGCGGATTAGGCAGCGCCTTCACCGCGAAATACTCCCGGAAGCTGGGGGCCCAGGCAAAGGCGGCGTTCATTTCCCGGGCGGTTTCCCGGATGCCTTTTTCGTCGTAGAGGTAAAAAGGCGTGGGAAAGCGGCGGGCCGCTTCCTGGAAAACAGCATCGGACAAAGAAAAATTCGGCATGGCAGTCTCTACCTTCTGTATCTGAATCGCGCCGGCTGACCGGAACGCTGCTGCCATTATATGCGACGAAAAACGCCCGGTGCAAGCGCTCCGGGCGGAAAGGACAATATAAAAGCAACAATAAAAATACAAAACCGTCGGGTCACGTCCCGCCGTACAGCGTGCGCCGCATCCACCCGACGGCGTCTTCGGCATCCTTTGCGTCCAGGGACAGGGCGGTGACCGCCGGGGGCTCCTCCCCGCCCAGCAGGGCAAAGAGCAGATCCACCACATCGCTGGTGGTCAGATTGGTGTCGATGGCGGGCAGCAGCTTTTCCGCCTGGGCGAAGGCCGCGTCGAGGCCGCCCTCAAAAGCCTGGGATACCAGCGCTTCCAGCAGCTTCCGGGGCCTCTCCCAATCGCCCTGATCCCGGCGCAATCGCATATAGCGCATGGCCTGATCCCCACTTAAAAGCGTCTCCTCCAAAGCAAGGTCCAGGGCCTCCCGCTCGCTGTCCGTCAATTCCAGCCGCACCCCGCCCATCAGGTCCACGGCCCCGATCAGGGCCTGCTCGTTCACCGCGCAGTAGCGGGCAATATCCAAATCCAGAAGGCCGCCGACCGTTTCCATCGTCAGCAGCGGCCCGCCAAAGCAGTTCGCGTATTTCAGCCGGATCTCCTCCGGCAGCCCGCGCACCGCCACCGGCAGGGTTTCCGGCAGGGAGATCAGCTTCATTTCCCCCGCTTCCGCATTCACGCTGCACAGTATCATCAGATCGCTGCGGCCCAAATTCTCTTTCAAGTCCGGCGCGTCGGTGCTCAGCAGCAGGATATTCCGGAGATTGCCCTCCGGGCTTCTCCGGGCGCCGGTCCCGCCTTCTTCCGCGGTCAGCCGCCACTGGGCCGGCACGGGATTGGGCGCGTCCGACAGAAGCGCCGTCATCACCTGATCCCAGCTTTCAGCCGCGGCGGCAAAGGACAGCAGCATCCCAAGCGCCGCCAGCAGGCAGACCCACCGCTTCTTCATGCCGCTTCCTCCCTTCTTTGCCGGGCAGTACGAAGAAATTATAGCATATCCTGTTCCCCCGCGCAAGGAACGGATCCTCCGCTTTTTTCGGATCATGACAAGAAAGCAGGAAAAATATCATGCATTTTCTCCAAATTTCCTCCTTTCCATCCCTTGACAGAGCGGCCCAAGTCCTGTAAAATATTTGCGATCGGCTGAAAGCCGCGCCCGTTAATGGGCGCCGGCAAGCTGTTTTCGGATAGATCCTGTTGCCCCCTGGTTTTTGATGCAGGTGTTTGCCGCTTTGCCATATTGCGCATTCCTTTTGATTCGGACTGCGCCTGTGTGTGTATAGTTAAAATGCTTGCGTGCTGGCAGCACGCGGATACCGGAATACAGCTTTGCCGTACGAAAACGGTTTGTTTTTCGTGCGTTTTTGGCCTGTAAATGATGAAATTGAAATGAATCAAGAAAGGAGCAAAGTGCATCCATGAATCCTCTGTGGACCATCCTGATCGCGCTGGCGGCGATAGCCATCGGCGCGCTGATCGGATATCGCTACCGCCAGAATGTAACGGAAAAGAAAATCGGCCGCACGGAAGAGTACGCAAAAAAACTGCTGGACGACGCCACCCGGAAGGCCGAAGACAACAAAAAAGAAATGATCCTGGAAGCCAAGGAAGAGATCCTGCACCTGAAAACCGAACTGGACAAGGAAAGCCGCGCCCGCCGCACGGAGCTGCAGCGCTCCGAGCGCCGCATGGAACAGCGGGAAGAAACGCTGGACAAACGGGAAGCGCAGTTGGATAAGCGCCGGGACGGCCTGGCGGCCCGGGAAGACAGCCTGAATGAAAAATACGCCGACGTGCAGAAGCTGGAAGAGGAAACCGAGGCCATCAAGCAAAAGCAGCTCAGCGAGCTGGAGCGCATCGCCACCATGACCCAGGACGAGGCCAGGCAGCTGGTGATCGACCGGGTGCAAAAGGAAGCCTTCCATGACGCTGCCGCCACCGTGCGCGAAATCGAAAGCCGCGCCAAGGAAGAGGGCGAAAAGAAAGCCCGGAACATCATCGCCCTGGCCATTCAGAAATGCGCCGCCGACCATGTGGCCGAATCCACCGTTTCCGTCATCAACCTGCCCAACGACGATATGAAGGGCCGCATCATCGGCCGCGAGGGCCGCAACATCCGCGCCCTGGAAACCGCCACCGGCGTGGACCTGATCATCGACGATACCCCCGAAGCGGTGATCGTATCCGCTTTCGACCCGGTGCGCAGGGAAATCGCCCGCCTCGCCATCGAAAAATTGATCATGGATGGGCGCATCCATCCCGCACGCATCGAGGAATGCGTGGAAAAAGCCAAGAAAGAAGTGGAAAACCAGATCCGGGAAGCCGGGGAGCAGGCGGTGTTCGAAACCGGCCAGCACGGCATCCATCCCGAGCTTGTCAAGCTGCTGGGCCGGATGAAATACCGCACCAGCTATGGCCAGAACGTGCTGAAGCACTCCATCGAGGTGAGCCATCTGGCGGGCCTGATGGCGGCGGAGCTGGGCGCCGACGTGGCCCTGGCCAAGCGCGCCGGACTGCTGCATGATATCGGCAAGGCTGTCGATCACGAGCAGGAAGGCACCCACGTGTCCCTGGGCGGCGAACTGGCCCGGAAATACAATGAAGGCCCCGACGTGATCCACGCCATCCTGGCCCATCACAACGACGTGGAGCCTCAAACTGTGGAAGCCGTGCTGGTGCAGGCCGCCGACGCCATCAGCGCCGCACGGCCCGGCGCCCGCCGCGAATCCCTGG
>CAZQAM010000187.1:0-543 GCA_964591355.1 uncultured Oscillospiraceae bacterium | reverse complement strand
CCATTCAGTCCGGCCGCGAAGTGCGCATCATGGTCAAGCCCGAGGATGTCACCGACGAAGGCACCAAGGTGCTGGCCAAGGAAATCGCCAAGCGCATCGAAAAGGAAATGGAGTATCCAGGCCAGATCCGCGTGAACGTGATCCGCGAAACCCGGAGCACCGAATACGCCAAGTAATCCTGCGCGCCAGCAACGCCCCGGCAGCATCGTCAGCTGGGGCGTTTTGATTGCCGTAAATCGCAGCAGGGTTTCTTGGGGCCTCCGCGGCCCCAAACCCCGCGCCAGGAGACAAGTTGTCGAGAATCAAAAAGGGCAGGCACAAAAACGAGCTCGTTCGGATCTCCCGGGAACGGGGAGATACGTCAAAGTTTCTTGCTGTGATTGCAGCGTTTACGTGAACAAGGTCGCCCTCTTTGCTACTTTCTCGGGCTCCGAGAAAGTAGGCCCCCGTCGTCCTTTCTATGCGTTATTCCGCGCCGTATTCGCACAGGGCGCCGATATCAAAGTCGGCGATGTTCATGAGCTTCACCTGGCCCTGCAGATC
>CAZQAM010000186.1:0-4691 GCA_964591355.1 uncultured Oscillospiraceae bacterium | reverse complement strand
TTGATTTGATTGCGACACCGTCAGGGCATGATCACCATCTTCCCCCTGCGGGGGCCGGGCAGGAAGGCTTCGCCGATCCGGTCCAGGGGGAGACGGTCGCTGATGATGTCCTTCAGGTTCATCCGGCCGGAGCAAATAATATCCGCCGCCCGCCCCTGGGTGTTGGGGTTGACAAACGACGTGCGGATGGTCAATTCCTTTTTGAACGCGGCGAAGGGCTTGAAGGCTACGGCGCAGTCAGGCTCCGTCAGGCCGAAGATCATGACGGTGGCGGCCTGGCCGGCGTACTCGATGGCATACTCCACCGTTTCCTTCCTTCCCACGCATTCGATGGCGACCTGGGGGCCAAGCATGCCGTGGGCGTCCAATTCCCGCTGCACATCCGCTTTCAGGGGATTGAGCACCAGATCAGCCCCCAGAGAGCGGATCAGCGGGAAGCGGGCTTCGTTGGCTTCCAATAGAACGGTGCGGGCTGCGCCGGCCATCCGGGCCAACTGCAGCATGATCAGGCCGATGGGGCCGCCGCCCACGATCATCACCGTATCGCCGCACCGGATCTGGCTCAGGTCGATCCCGTGCAGGCAGCAGCTGACGGGCTCGCCCATGGCCGCCTCTTCAAAGGGCAGGTCATCCGGCACCACGAACACCTGCTTCTCCAGCACGGCGCAGTATTCCGCGAATCCGCCGTCGTAATTGACGCCGGTGGCTGCCATCCTGTCGCAGAAATGCGGATTGCCCCGGCGGCACTGGGGGCATGCTTCGCAGGAAATATTGGGGTTCACCGTCACATGCTGGCCGGGACGAACCCGGGTGACGTTTTTTCCCACCGCCTCCACGATCCCGGCGATTTCATGCCCCAGGATCACTGGCGGATGGCATTCCGTGGCGCCCTGGGCGCCGGCGAAAATGTGCAGGTCTGTGCCGCATACGCCGCAGGCTTTCACCCGCAGCAATACCCCGTCGTCCCCGATCTCGGGCATGGGATAATCCTGCACCACCCGGATATCGCCCTTTCCGTAAAAAACCGCTGCCTTCATTTTTCTCATCAGCCTTTCCATTAAAATACTGCTGTGTCTCCTCTGCGTGTCTTCTGACCGGATGTTTTTCCGAATCCCGGCGTCTTTGGGCGGGTCTCTTTTCATTTGGACGCCGAAAAGTACTTCATTTTCCGTGCATATATGTATTATATTATAATGAAGCATGGCATGGAATTCAATGGTTTGGGAGAAAAAATGTATCATGGCCGCATACCGCGCCTGCTGCGGCAAAAAACACGACGCCCCGGGCGCTGGATGTGAAGGAAATCCAGCAAAGGCTGCGGGAAATGGGCGTGACGCTGGAAGCCTGAGTGAACTGTTTTAAAAAAGCCTGCTGCGATATGCTTGCCCGGCAGCAGGCTTTGTATTATAATCTGCACAGGACAGGGAACAGGCCGGGGCCATCCGGAGGAAACAGCGTCTTCCGGAACGATCCCGCGGCGCAATGAGACGCAGGAGGGCGAACAAGGTGAAATACATGCATTCCGAATGGCGCAGGCGCCTGGAGCACTGGATCGAAACGCTGAAAAAAGATCTGTATCAGCCCCTGGAAACCATCAAAGCAGAGGCCGCGTTTACCATGGATCATCTTTCTTACGATCAGGCGCTGGCGCAGTCCTTTGTGCCGATTGCTTCGGGGACGCCCTGGGGCCGCACCTGGGAGTACTGCTGGCTGAAGGGACAGATCACCCTGCCGGCGGAGGCGGCGGGCAAGAGGATCGTCATGGATCTGAACACCGGGGGCGAAACCACGGTGTTTGTCAACGGCCGGTCCTTTGGCACCTATCGCGCAGGATGGGTGGATGTGCCGCACCATTTCATTGAGGACAACTGCCTGACGCCCTGCGGCGAGCCCGGAAAGAACTATGATATCCTCCTGGAAGCCTATGCGGGCCATTATTTCCCGAATTCGGAGATAGGCCACTGCAGCACCGGCCCTGTGCTGCCCGGCAGCTATACTGATCCCAAAGCAGGCGGCCCCCGGGCTGTACTGGGCAGGATGACCTTCGGCATATGGAATGAAGACGCCTATCAATTGTATATCGACCTTCAGACGCTGAATCTTTTGATGGATCAGGTGGACCCGGAAAGCCTGCGGGCCGATAAGCTGGCCGAGGCGCTGGAAAAGGCTACGCTGATCATCGAGTTTGAGCAGCCCCTGGAGGCCCGCATCGCTTCCTGCCGCGCCGCCCGGGCAGCCCTGCAGCCTGCCTTGTCCGCCGTCAACGGCAGCACCGCGCCGCAGTTTTACGCCGTGGGCAACGCGCATCTGGATCTGGCCTGGCTGTGGCCCATGGCCGAAACCCGCCGCAAAACCAGCCGCACCTTTGCGGCCCAATTGCGGCTGATGGAAGAATACCCCGAGTACAAATACCTGCAGAGCCAGCCGGCGGCCTATGTGATGTGCAGGGAAAACTATCCCGAGCTCTATGAGCGCATCAAGGCGGCGGCGGCGCGGGGACAGTGGATCGCGGAAGGCGCGATGTGGGTGGAGCCGGATACCAATATGATCAGCGGCGAGGCCATGGTGCGCCAGCTGACCTACGGCAAGCGCTTCTTCAAAGAAGAATTCGGCGTCGATTCCGTGCTTTTGTGGCTGCCGGACACCTTCGGCTATTCGGCGGCGCTGCCGCAGATCCTCAGGGGCTGCGGCGTCAAATACCTGGTGACGCAGAAAATCTTCTGGTCCTACAACGAGGGCGATCCCTTCCCGTACCATTATTTCACCTGGCAGGGAGCGGACGGCAGCCGGATCGACACCTTCCTGCCCACCAGCTACACCTACAAAACCGACCCCAAGGAAATCTGCGAAACCTGGAAAAAGCGGGTGCAGAAGCGGGGGCTGGATCGTTTTCTCCTGCCCTTTGGCTACGGGGACGGCGGCGGCGGCCCCACCCGGGATCATATCGAATACCTGCGGAGGGAAGAGGACCTGGAGGGGATGCCCCGGGTCAGCATCGAATCCCCTGTCCGCTTCTTTGAAATGATGGAAAAAGAGGGCGGCCCCCGGAATACCTACGCGGGCGAACTGTATTTCACGGCCCATCGGGGCGTATATACCAGCCAGGCCGCCATCAAGAAAGGCAACCGCAAGGCGGAAATCGCTCTGCGGGAAGCGGAGATGTGGGGCGCCATGGCGTCCCTGCGGGGCAAAACCTATCCCATGGAACGCATGGACAAAGCCTGGAAGCTGCTTCTGCTCAACCAATTCCACGATATCCTGCCCGGCTCCTCCATCGGCAGGGTCTATGAGGACGCGCGGCGGGATCACCGTCTGGTCATCGGCGAAGCCAATGCGGTGCGAAAGGAAGCGCTTTCCTTCCTGGCGCAGGGAGAGGGCGTGGCGGTGTTCAATTCCCTGTCTTTTGAAAGGACGGGCCTGATTCCTTTGCCGGACGCGTATGCCCGGGGGGCCAGAACGGCGGAAGGAGCTTCCGTGCCGGTGCAGTCCTGCGGCGGCAGGCTGATGGGGCTGGTCACCGTTCCTTCCTGCGGGGCTGTGTCTCTGCTGCCCGCCGATACGGAAATGGCTTCCCCGGTGAGCCTTTGCCGCAGGGGACAGGATTACGTGCTGCAGAATGAAAAGGTGCGGGCTGTCATCAGCGCCCAGGGCGAAGTCACTTCTTTCGTGGACCTGCAAAGCGGCCGGGAGTTTGCCTCCGGGCCCATGAACAAACTGCTTCTCTACAAGGATGTGCCCCGGATGTATGATGCCTGGGACATCGATTCCAATTATGTCCTGCAGCCGGTGGAGCTTCCGGAGCTTCCTGAAGTGACCGTGACGGAGCAGGGCGGCCTGCGGGCCGTGCTGCATGTAAAGCGGCGGCTGCTGGATTCTGATTTTGAGCAGGATATCGTATTGGCCGCCGGCAGCCGCCGCCTGGATTTCGTCACCCGGGTGGACTGGCGTGAGCTGCACCGGCTTTTGAAGGTGGAGTTCCCGGTGGATGTGCAGGCAACGGAAGGCATCAACGAAATCCAGTTCGGCTACATGAACCGCCCGACCCACCGCTCCCGGCTCTACGATGCAGACCGGTTTGAAGTCTGCAATCAGCGTTACAGCGCCCTGTGCGATGAAAGCCATGGCGCGGCGGTGCTGAACGACTGCAAATACGGCATCAGCATGAACGGCAACGCGCTGCAGTTGACGCTGCTCCGCGCTCCCGCCAGCCCGGAAATGCGGGCGGATAATGGCGTACATGAATTCACCTATGCCTTTACCACCTGGGAGGGCAGTTTCCTTGACAGCCCGGTGGTGCGGGAAGCGTATGACCTCAATATCCCCCTGCAGACGGTGTCCGGCTCCTGCGCGCCTTTCAGCGCGTTTTCGGTGGATGCGCCCAATGTGTTCATCGATACCGTCAAGCCTGCCGACGACGGCAGCGGGGATCTCATCCTGCGCCTGTATGAAAGCAAACGGGCGGATACCTTCTGCCGCCTGCGCGTTGGCATTCCGGCGGCGGAAATTTCCCTGTGCGACATGCTGGAAAACAGGCTGGAGGATGCAGCGCTGCAGAGGGGGGAAGTGTCCCTGCACTTCCATTGCTTTGAGGTCAAAACTCTCAGGATCCGGCCGGCCAGGTGAACGGGTTCCGGATAAAAGAAAAAGAAGATCGGAAGAGCACACGTCTGAACTCCAGTCACGAGATTCCA
>CAZQAM010000185.1:1280-4707 GCA_964591355.1 uncultured Oscillospiraceae bacterium | reverse complement strand
TGCTTCCGGGTGGCTTCCCGGTTCAGCCGCAGGGCCTTTCTCGTGTAAAAATACAGCGCGGCCAACGTCAGCGCGACAGCGCACCAGAGGACCACGGCATGCAGGGGAAAGCCCAGGTTTTCCGTCAGCCAGCCCCCGAAGAAGCACAGCACCAATCCGATGACCATCATGGCCTGAGCGGCTTTCCCGATTTTCTCGGAATACACCACCACGCCTTTTTTGTACAGCAGCCATCCCCCCAGCACCATGGTCGCTTCCTTGCACAGGAGGATGAGCAGCGCCGGCCAGGGCGCCATGCCCCGGATCACCAGGCTCAGCATCACGCTGAGCACCATCAATTTATCGGCCAGGGGGTCCATCAGTTTGCCGAAATTGGTAATCAGCTGATATTTCCTGGCGATATACCCGTCCGCCAGGTCGGTCATGCTGGCAACAGCAAAAATAAACAGGGCCCACCCCGTGTGGCCGCTCAAAAAAACATACCAATACACCGGAATCAGCAGCATCCGGATCATGGTGAGAATATTGGGGACGTTCCAGATCTTCTCTTTCTCTTGTGGCATGTTTTTTCCTCCCGCCTGTGCGGCTAATATTATTATAGCACCATCGGGCCGTTATTTCAATGCGTAATGCATCCGTCTCTGCTTCTTTACATTACAGCTCAAATTTGGTAAAATAAAAGAAATCCCAGCAGGAAAGAGGAAAAAAGCATGCGGATCCGACCGGATGAAGAAACCCTGGCGGCGGCCCGGCGTCAGATGCAGGGCAGCCTGATCTCCACCATTCTCTGCCCCGGCCTCATGGCCGGGCTGGATACGGTGCGGGACTGTATGAAGGATGAAAGCATCCGCCCTTTCCTGGGCCACGCGCTGCTGCATGAAATCATGCCCAGCCTGGGGCTGAACCGGGAGGAACTGGATCCCATGGCCATGGCGGTATGCGGGGAAATGGAAAATCCCCCCGCCGTGCTGCCCCTGCCTCTGCTGCTGCCAAACGCCGTGCAGACGTGGCAGCGCCAGTCGCTGCCCCTGATCAAACGCTTTCAGGATCGGGAGGACGATCTGCCTCCCTGCCTGTGCATGGGCCTGAGCTGCCTGATCATGCTCTTTTCCGGCGCAAAGCGGGAGGAGGACGGGCGGTACACTTATCTGCGAAAAGAAGAGGAGAAATGCGCCCTGACGGAGGATGAGGAAATCCTTCTCTCCTTTTCCCGGCTGTCCTGCGATATGCCCCCGGATACCCTCAGCTATGCCGTCCTGTCCGACCGGGCCATCTGGCAGGAGGATCTGCGGGAGATCCCCGGCCTGGAGGAATGCGTCGCCGGCCAACTGAGGGATCTGCAATTGCTGGGGCTGCGCGCCTCCCTGGAAAAAGCGTGGAAAAGCGAAGCACAGTAAGGAAGAGGGAAGAAAGCCGTCATGCACGTCGTATTATATGCGCCGGAGATCCCGCAGAATACAGGCAATATTGCCCGCACCTGCGCCGCAACCCGTGTGGGCCTGATCCTGATCGAGCCGCTGGGGTTTCAATTGTCCGACAAATACATGAAGCGGGCGGGGCTGGATTATTTTTCTATGGTGGATATGAAGGTGCTGCCCTCTTTTGAAGCACTGATGGAAGCCTATCCCGGCGCGGTTTTCCATTTTGCCAGCACCAAGGCCCCCCGCAGCTATACGGAAGCTGTCTACGGGCCCGATGATTTTCTGGTATTCGGCTGCGAAACGAAGGGGCTGCCGGAATCGCTGCTGAAGAGGGTATACGACCGGTGCGTGCGCATTCCCATGCGCCCCGACGCCCGGAGCCTGAACCTGGCCAATTCCGTGGCCATCGTGGTATACGAAGCCCTGCGGCAGCAAGGCTTTCCCGGCCTGTCTCAGGAAGGCTCCCTCACCGGACGGCAGGATGAGGCCGCCCCCTGGATGGATTATCTTTGACGGATGGAAGCATCCGATTTTGACCGAGGTGAATTGCCATGTCTCAACCCCATCGGGATTCCTATGAACAGCGCAAGGAATGGGAGCGCCTGGAGAAAGAGGATCATTACCGCATGGCCGCCGGCATGACGGAGTTTTTGGGCGTGGTGCTGGGCATTGTGGTGATCCTGGTGCTGCTGGCGCTTTTGTTCAGCCTGCTGAACTGGCTGGGGCAGGATTTTGCCAGCACCTTTTCCATCCTGCGGACCCGGTTCCGCTGATATTTTGCGGCTTAAAAATTTTTCCTTCGTGCCATACTGAAAGGAGGCGCGGCGATGGAGGTATCCTGGGATTCGCTGCACGCGTCCATCGAAAAGTGCGAAAAATGCGGATTATGCCGGCATATTCATCATAAAGTGCCCGGCCAGGGTGACGCCGGCGCCGATCTCATGTTCATCGGCGAGGGCCCCGGGGCTGACGAAGATATGCAGGGCCTGGCTTTCGTGGGCGCCGCGGGCCAATTGCTCACCCGGATGATCGCCGCCATCGGCATGACCCGGGAGCAGGTGTTTATCTGCAACGTGGTGAAATGCCGTCCGCCCCAGAACCGCGCCCCGGAGCCAGAGGAAATGGCCGCCTGTCTGCCCTATCTCCGGGCTCAGTTTTCGCTGGTGCGGCCCCGGGTGGTGGTGCTGCTGGGGGCCACGGCGGCCAAAGCTGTGCTGGGCGATCACCTCCGCATCACCCGGGACCGGGGCGTGTGGACGGAGAAAAAAGGCGTCTGGTTCATGCCCACCTATCACCCGGCGGCGCTGCTGCGGGATACGGCCAAAAAGAAGGACGCCTGGCACGATTTGCAGATGGTGCAGGCGAAACTGGAAGAGCTGGGCTCCTCGTCCCCCATCCAGTGAAAGGAGGTTCGCCATGGCGACCCTGACCCACGTATACCGGGATATGCAGGCGTTTTTCAGGCCTCTGTGGCCAGGGGAGGACAAGCCGCTGGTGCTGGGAGAAGGCAACAGCGATCACCCGGCGCTGATGCTCATCGGCGAAGCGCCCGGGGAAACGGAAGTGATGAAGCGACGGCCCTTCGTGGGCAAGGCGGGAAAAAACCTGGATGACTTCCTGCGCCTGGCCGGGCTTGCCCGGGAGGAGATTTTCGTATCCAATGCGGTAAAAATCCGTCCGGTGGAGACCGGTCCCACAGGCCGGGCCCGGAACCGGGCCCCCAGCCGGGAAGAATTGTCCCTGTTCATTCCCTGGCTGATGAAGGAGATCGAGGCCGTGCAGCCCCGCTGCCTGGTGACCCTGGGCAACGTGCCCTTAAAAGCCCTCACGGATCCCAAGGCCACCATCGGCGACTGTCACGGGCAATGGCTCAGCAGCCGGGCGGGCATCCCCTTGTTTGCCCTGTATCATCCCGCTTCCATCATCTACCGCCGGTCCCTGGCCCCTGTATACGAGCAGGACTTGCTTTAGCTGGCCTCCTCCGAGCAAATAAGGAATCCATGACG
>CAZQAM010000185.1:0-1270 GCA_964591355.1 uncultured Oscillospiraceae bacterium | reverse complement strand
TCTGACAATTGGAGCGGAAAAAAGCGGTTTTCAGTCACAGCCTCTTTTTTTCAGAAGAAACCCATGCTATGATGAGCCCGTAAAAAGCCTGAAGAAAGGAGCATCCTATGGACGCAGTATTATCTTTTATCGTGACCAATCTGCCCTTGATCCTGTGCCTGATCGTGGGCATCGCGCTGCTGGTGGTGGAAGTATTCATGCCGGGCTTCGGGCTGCCGGGAGTATCGGGCCTGATCCTGGTGGCAATAGGCGTCATCATCACCTGGCGCACCTACGGTCCGGTGGCCGGCCTGGCCGTCACCGTGATCGCCCTGGCCCTGGCCGGCATATCGGTGTCCCTTTCCGTCAAGTCCGCTGCCAGCGGCAGGATGTCCCGCTCCGCGCTGTTCCTCAATGATGTGAGCGGCACAGTGGATCATGACGACGCCGCGGCGCTGCTGGGCAAGGAAGGGGTCACCGCCACGGTGCTCAATCCCGTGGGCATCGCGGAATTTGACGGGGTCCGCCTGAATGTGCTCACCGAAGGCACCTATCTGGAAAAAGGCGTGAAGGTCAGAGTCACCCAGGTGGAAGGCGCCAAAATCATCGTGCGTGAAATCAAGGGCTGAAAGCTGCCCTTCAATCATCATCAAAGGAGGATTCAACCATGCCTGGAACGTTTGCGTTTACCGTCGTCATCATCGTCGCTGTTGCCGTGGTGGTAGCAGCCGTCTTCTTCCGCTATGTGCCCCTGGGGCTGTGGATCAACGCCCGGGCTTCCGGCGCGCCGGTAAAAATCAGCAGCCTGATCGGTATGCGCTTCCGCCGCATTTCTCCCCAGAAGATCGTGAACGCCTACATCAAGGCCCGGAAGGCCGGATTGCAGGTGACCACCGACATGCTGGAAACCCATTTCCTGGCCGGCGGCAACGTGGAGCGGGTCATCAACGCCCTGATTTCCGCCAAGCAGGCCAGCATCAACCTTTCCTTCACCACCGCCTGCGCCATCGACCTGGCCGGCCGCGACGTGCTGCAGGCCGTGCAGATGAGCGTGCTGCCCAAGGTGATTGAAACCCCGCCGGTGGCTGCCATCGCTCAGGACGGCATCGAACTGCGGGCCAAGGCCCGGGTCACCGTGCGCACCAACATTGAGCGCCTGGTCGGCGGCGCCGGGGAGGAAACCATCATCGCCCGTGTCGGCGAAGGCATCGTAACCACCATCGGTTCCTCCACCACCCACAAGGCCGTGCTGGAGAACCCCGACAAGATTTCCAAGACCGTCCTGGACAAG
>CAZQAM010000184.1:0-4726 GCA_964591355.1 uncultured Oscillospiraceae bacterium | reverse complement strand
CCCGCTTCCACCGTCTGCACGGTGTCGCTGGCCACCGGCTCCCAGTTTTCATTGACATAATGAATCACCACCTGCGCAGGCTGCACCGGCGCGGGAGTTGGTTCCGGCTCGTCAGTGGGGGCCGGTTCGGGAGAATCGGGATAGGCCGCCCAGGTGGATACGTACAGATAGACCGTGCCTGCGTAGTTCCCGTCCCCGCCATAGACATCAATGGACACCGGCACGCTGCTCAGGCTGCTGCCGGCATCCATGGGCACGGGCACAACATCCCCGCTGGCAGGGCTGAAGGACGTGTACCAGCCGCTGGGATCGCTGATATCCAGGATCAGTCCATCCAGGGCATCGCCGGGCACCTGCAGCCAATAGCAATCTCCAAATCCATCATAATTGACCCGGGAAGCCCAGGCCATTTGCCCGTCGCCCCACTGGACGGCAATGGAAAGCTCGCTCTGCACCTCGGCCAGACCAAACAAAGGCAGCAGCGCCAGCATCAGAGCTACAGCCCAGGCTGCTGATTTTTGCAGGATTGCGGAAAACCTTTTCATAAAACGATGCCTCCTTTGGAATCCATCGGTGAACTGTCGTTTGTTTCAATTTTATTACAAATTATTAACTTTGTCAATCATTCTGCCGGCGTTTTCCCAGGACAGACAGGATATTCCTGGCCGCCGGCAGGAATTCCGCCGCTGTTTGTTGAATATAAAGCAGGATTGATCATGCGGGGGGATGTCCATGCGGGACGATGCTTTGAAGGAAACCTTTCTCTCCAGCCGGGAGATTTACAAGGGAACCATCATCCGGGTGGAAAAATGGCAGGTTTCGCTGCCCAACGGGCAAACGGCTGCCCGGGAAATCGTGAAGCACAACGGCGCTTCCGCCATCGTGCCGGTGGATGACCGGGGATATGTGACCCTGGTGCGCCAGCACCGGATCGCGGTGGACAAATTCACCTGGGAAATCCCCGCGGGGAAGCTGGACTCCCCTTTGGAGGACCCCTTTGCCGCCGCCAGGCGGGAACTGGAAGAAGAAACCGGCCTGCAGGCCGCGCACTGGCAGCTGCTGAAGTGCATCGACACCACGCCCGGGTTCTGCAATGAACGCATCTCCCTGTATCTGGCCACGGGGCTGAGCCAGCATCCCTCCCATCCGGACCCGGATGAATTCCTCCAATTGACCAGGATCCCCCTGGACGAGGCCGTGGCCCTGTGCATGGCCGGAGAAATCAACGATTCCAAAACATTGATCGGCCTGATGATGGCGCAGCGCGTCCTGCAGGGGCAGGATGTGCGCTCCCTGGACGCGGCTGCGTCCATACAACGAATGAACAATACCGCTTCATCCCTGTGCGGGGAACACTGATATGAAAAAAAAGGAAAAGAACTTTTTCTATCCGCTGCTCCTCATCGTCCTCTTTCTGCTGCTGGGGCTGGGCGTAGCGCTGCTGGTGGTGGGCCTTGTGAAGGGCCCCTGGTTCCTGATGGGGGACGCCAGCATATAGGAAGGCTGTCCGCATGCAACAATACCAAAGGATCTTTTCTCATCTGCCGGCTCTGGAGACCGACCGCCTGATCCTGCGGCCCCTGCGCATGGGAGACGCGGGGGATCTGTACGCCTACGCCAGCGATCCCGAGGTGAGCCGCCATGTGCTGTGGGATACCCACAGGAGCTTGACCGATTCCCGCCAATTCCTGCGGGCCGCCATCCGCCAGTACCGCAGGGGGCTGCCTGGCTCCTTCGCCATCGTGCTGAAGGAATCCGGCCGCATGATCGGCACCATCGGGTTTATGTGGGTGAATACCGACCACAAAAGCGCCGAGGTAGGCTACAGCCTCCACCGGGATTACTGGAACCGGGGGCTGATGACAGAGGCGCTGCGGGCGGTGATCGCCTTCGGCTTTGATACGCTGTGCCTGCACCGCATCGAGGCGCAGCACGAAACGGACAACCCCGCTTCCGGCCAGGTGATGGCCCACGCCGGCATGCGCAGGGAAGGCGTGCTCCGCCAGCGGCTGATGAATAAAGGCCGGTATGTGGATGTGGCGCTGTACGCCATTCTGCGCACCGATCCCCGGAAATAAACAGAAAAAACAGGAGGATATTTTATGTTCCATTACAAAACAAGGGGCACCTGTTCCACGCAGATCGACCTGGATATCGACGAAAACGGCGTCATCACCGCCTGCGCCTTCACCAACGGCTGCCGGGGCAATACCCAGGGCCTTGCGAAAATGGTGATCGGCCGGAAAGCGGAAGAAGTGAAGGATCTGCTCCGGGGCGTGCAGTGCCGGAACGGCACTTCCTGCCCGGATCAACTGTCCCGGGCTCTCGAAGCCTATATGAACCAGGCTTAAAAGAAAGGAATTCAGCGTTATGTCCACAAAAAAGCAGCAGGAAAGAAAGAAGCTGTGGGTCAGGATCATCTGCATTTTCCTGGTAGTGCTGCTGGCGGGATCTTCCCTGCTGGCGCTGCTGGAGGTTTTCTGATGGAAAAGCAGCGCTCCGCTGCCGCAAAAAAACGGGCTTTCCGGTGAACCCGCCGGAAAACCCGTTTTTTCTATACTGTATATGCATTATCTGTCCGCTTCTTCCCCTTCGGGCCTGTCCATCAGATCAGCCAGCGTCACGCCGTCAAAAAAGTTCTGGATCATCTGGTTCAGTTTGCTCCATAAAGGCAGGGTCGGGCAGGAAGCCGCCAGCGGGCAGGGATCCGCCCCGCTTTCCAGGCAGGCTACCGGCGCCAGCTCCCCCTCCGTCAAACGCAGGATCTCGCCCACGTTGTATTCCTCCGGCTTTCTCACCAGCCGGTAGCCGCCGCCTTTCCCCCGGACCCCCAAAAGCAGCTTTTCCTGCACCAGGCCCTTGAGGATGCTCTCCAGATATTTCTCCGAAATCCTCTGCCGGTGGGCGATATCCTTCAGGGGCAGGAAGCCCTCCTCTCCCTGGTGCGCCGCCAAATCCAGCATGACCCGCAGGGCATAGCGCCCCTTGGTGGAAATCATGATCATGTGATCCCCTCCACTTGAATTCAACCTATTATACTCCAAGGTAAGTGGGATTTCAACCGGGCATCCTTCGTTCCCCCAAATCATTTTTCTGTTTTTTGGCTGTTTTCCGCTTGACAAATCCATGCATCAGCCCTATAATCCCGATAAACCTATTTGAAAGGTGGGTTTAAGGATGCGAATTCTTCCTCTCCGCCAGGGACACGGATGGCGATGTCGCCGCTGACCGCTTTCGCCGCCCGGATCCTGTTTCAAAATGCAAGGAGGAAAAAACAATGAGCAAGATTTATACATCCGCGGACCAATTGATCGGCTCCACTCCCCTGCTGCAATTGTCCCATATCCAGGAAAAAGAATCGCTGGAAGCCACCGTGCTTGCCAAGCTGGAATACTTCAACCCCGCCGGATCGGTAAAGGACCGGATTGCCAAAGCCATGATTGACGACGCGGAGGCAAAGGGCCTTTTGAAGCCCGGCTCCGTCATCATCGAGCCCACCTCCGGCAACACCGGCATCGGCCTGGCCGCCGTGGCCGCCGCCCGGGGCTACCGCATCATCATCGTGATGCCCGAAACCATGAGCGTGGAGCGCCGGCAGCTGATGAAGGCCTACGGCGCCGAGCTGGTGCTTTCCGAAGGCGCGAAGGGCATGAAGGGCGCCATCGCCAAGGCCGATGAGCTGGCCAGGGAAATCCCGGACAGCTTCATCCCCGGCCAGTTCGTCAATCCTGCCAACCCCGCCATCCATTATGCCACCACCGGCCCCGAGATCTGGGAGGATACCGACGGGAAAGTGGATATTTTCGTGGCCGGCGTGGGCACCGGCGGCACCATCACAGGGGTGGGCAAATACCTGAAAGAGAAGAATCCCGCCGTCCGGGTGGTGGCTGTGGAGCCCAAGGATTCCCCCGTGCTCAGCGAAGGCCGCAGCGGCGCCCACAAGATCCAGGGCATCGGCGCCGGCTTCGTTCCGGCTGTGCTGGATACCGGGGTTTACGATGAGATCATCCCCGTTTCCAATGAGGACGCTTTTGCCGCGGGCAGGCTCATCGGAAAGAGCGAAGGCGTGCTGGTGGGCATTTCCTCCGGCGCCGCAGTTTACGCCGCCATCCAGCTGGCCAAAAAGCCGGAAAACAAAGGCAAAACCATCGTGGCGCTGTTGCCGGACACCGGAGATCGGTACCTGTCCACCCCGCTGTTTGCCGAGTAATCTTCCTGTCGGATTCAAAGCAGCCGTGTAAAGAAACCCTTCCCCCACTCCCCCATCCGCCTTTCTCGGAAGGGGGTCTGGGGGAACCCGTTTTTCAGCCAGGCGGCTCGGAGAGACGCCAGGCGCGCAGCAATGTTGTGACGAAGAAGCAAAAGCATGGGCAAGCGGCGAAGCCGCCGCACCTTTAAAACCCTCCCCAATTCGCCTTTCTCGGAAGGGGGTCTGGGGGAAACCACTCTTTGGGCTCCAAAGAGTGGTTTCCCCCAGAAAACTCTTTATAAACATGCTTACAGAAGGAGATGCGCTTTCATGATCCCCACGCCGGAAGAAGCCTATGAGATCCTGAAACAATACAACCAGGGAGAATTCCATTTGAAGCACGGCCGCATTGTGGGCGACTGCATGCGCTGGTATGCCCAGGATCAGGGCTACGGCGACGAAAAGGATTTCTGGGAAGCGGTGGGCATCCTGCACGATCTGGATTTTGAACTGTACCCGGAAGAGCATTGCATCAAA
>CAZQAM010000183.1:0-4731 GCA_964591355.1 uncultured Oscillospiraceae bacterium | reverse complement strand
AAGGCCAATTCCAGATCATCATTCACCACGGCATACTGATACAGATGCATCTGCTCGATTTCGCCCCGGGCATTGCCCAGGCGGCGCTCGATTTCCACGGGATCATCGGTGTTGCGGGTATGCAGGCGCACCCTGAGATCGTGATAGGACGGCGGCAGGATAAAAATCGACACGCAGTCCGGCTTCTGCCGCATGACGTTCCTGGCCCCCTGAGGATCGATATCCAGGACGACGCTCTTCCCGGATGCGATGATTTCATCCACCTGGGATTTCAGGGTGCCGTACCGGTGGCCGTGAACGGTGGCATGCTCCAGGAACGCGTCCTGCGCAAGCAATTCATCGTACTTCTCCTCCGTGATGAAAAAGTAATGAACCCCGTCGATCTCATCAAAGCGCGGCCCTCTGGTGGTGACGCTGACGGAAAAAGTGAGCGACGGATCCTCCGCCAGCAGCCGCTTGCAGATGGTGCCTTTCCCGGTGCCGGAGGGCCCGGAAATCACGATCAGCATACCCTTCCTCTGTTCCTTCACCTGTTTTTCCCCTCTTCTGTATCAGACTGCAGGCGGCCCGCAATGGTTTCAGGCTGCACCGCGGAAAGCACCACGTGGCCGTCATCCATCATCAGCACCGCTCTTGTGCGCCGCCCCGCCGTGCCATCCACCAGATGGCCGCCGTCCCGGGCTTCCTGCACCAGGCGCTTCACCGGCGCGGAATCCGGCGACACCACCGCGATGATCCGCCCGGCAGCCACCATATTGCCAAATCCGATGTTCAGCAGCTTCATGCTCTCTCACTCCACATTCTGTATCTGTTCCCGGAGCTTTTCGATTTCGCTTTTGGCGGTCACCACCAGTTTTGTGATCTCGGCGTCGGATGCCTTCGAGCCGATGGTATTGACTTCCCGGTTCAGTTCCTGGGTCAGAAAATCCAGCCGCCTTCCGGCTTCCCCTTCCATTTCCAGCGCGGCGCGCATCTGAGAAATGTGGGATTCCAGCCGGGAAAGCTCCTCATCCACCGCGCACCGGTCGGCCATCAGCGCTACTTCCTGGGCCAGCCTCTGGGGATCGGCTTCCTTGACGCCCAGCTCCCGGAGCCTGGCCTGGAGCTTTTCCTGATACATTACGGGAACGCGGGGCGCTATCTTCACGATTTCTTCCCGCAGGCGGGCCACCTCGTTCAGGTGCAGCGCCAGATCCTCCCGCAGCGCCGCGCCTTCCTTATCCCGCATGGCGCACACATCCTGCAGCGCTTCCCGGGCGGTTTCATCAAGCAAACGGAGCACCGCTTCCTGGTCTTCCTCGCACACGGACACCTGCAGCACATCCGGCTGAGAAGCAATCCATGCGGCGTCCTCCGCGCTGATGGCGACGTCTTCTCCCCCGGCAGCCCGGCGCACCTTCAAAAGTGCTTCTTTGTATTGTCCGGCCAGCACTTCATCCACCCGCACTTCCCGGGCATCCTCCCGCCGGTTCAGATACGTTACCGATACGTCGGCATGGCCCCGCTTCAGCATATGGCCGATCTGCCTGCGAAGCGGATCCTCCGCGAAATTCAGCGCCCGGGGCAGACGGAAGGAAAGATCCAGGAACCGGTGGTTCACCGTTTTGATCTCCACCGTCATTTCCCTGCCGTCCCGGATGATCTGCCTGCGGCCGTAGCCCGTCATGCTTCGCATAGGCCATACCTCCCCTTATAACCTATTGATTATATCACACTTTCATGGATCCTGAAAGACCAAATTTTCTCTTTTTTGCAGAAAAAAGAAGCCGGGGCCGTCACGCCCCGGTTTGCATTCTTTACCGATGCAGAATGGAATCCCAAAGCCTGTTTTTCCGGAACCAGGGGCTTTCCCAGCCGTTCCGGGCGTACAGACGCAGCGCCCTTCTGCTGAAGCGCCTGTCCCTTATTCTTTCCAGCATACCGCACCTCCCGGAACCAGTTTGCCCCAGGCGTGCCATTTTTATCCGGCTTATACTTTTTTGTCCTTCCATTTGCCGCCGGCAAAGCGGGGATAAAAGAAAGCAAAACGGAGTACGATTTCAAACAGGCCAAAGCACCAGGCTCCCATCAGATCCATATGCAGCCAATAGACCGCCGCCACCGTCATGATGGGCCTGACGACGCTGACGCAGACCGTGGCGATCAAAGCAACGAACAGGTTGTCCCCCGCTCCCCGCAGGGCGCCGGACAGCACCACGCTGCTGATCTGGAAGGGCGTAACCAGCGCCAGCACGACCATGGTGCGCACCGCGTGGAAAATCACCTGATCCGCATCCGCCGTATCCTGGCCGATGAACCAGGCCGCCAAAGCATGGCGGAACAAAAGAATCAGAATTCCCAGGACAAAAGAAATCAGCACCGCGTAGCGCTGGCAGATTTTTCCGTACAGAATGGACAGATCATGCCGCTTTCTGCCCAGGTTCTGCCCCACCAGCGCCGTGGCGGCCACCCCCAGGCCGTCGCCGAAGGTGAAGGTAATATTGAGCAATTGCATACAAATCTGATGCGCGGCATACATCACTGTGCCCAGGGAAAACATGATCCGGGCATAAACGAAAAAGCCAAACCGCATGCCCAGCTGTTCCACCGCCGCATTTCCGCCCACCCGCAGGATGGATCGGAGGCTTTCCTGGTCAAAGCGCCAGGAATCATGCCGGGACAGATGCAGATAGCCCCTGAACCGGCCGCCGGCCACCACCGTCAGAAGCGCCATGCAAAAGCCCGTCCCCATCCCGATCACAGAAGCGATGGCCGCGCCGCGCACCTCCAGCCGGGGAAAGCCCAGATTGCCGCCGATGAGGCAGTAATTGAAAAAAACGTTGACCAGATTGCTGGCCATGTTGACCCACATGGTGATGCGGGTCTTGCCGATGCCCCGCTGGGCGGCGCAGATGCACATGGATACGGCATTGATGGGCAGCGCATAAGTCATAATGGTGAAATAATCCACGGCGTCCCGGAAAATCTTTTCGTTTTCCGCCGCGTCGCCTCCCGCCAGGCGCATCAGGGGCTCCGAAAAGCCCACGGCCGCCGCCATCAACAGGAAGGAAAGGCTCACGGCCAGCATCAGGGCGTTCCGCAGGGTAGTATTGGCGTCCGCCTGCCTTTCTTCGCCGCGCCTTCTTGCCACAATGGCAGTGACGCCCACGTTCAATGCAAAAAACAGGCTCAGCAGCAGCATTCTGGGCTGCGTGGGCAGCCCCACAGAAGACAGCGCGCCCGCGCCCAGGTAATTGCCCACCATCATGGTATCCACAGAACCGATCAGGCTCATCAGCACCATTTCCACAATGGAGGGAAACGCGATGCGCATCACATCCGCATACGCTTCGCGTCCGGAGGGCAGGTCACCCAGCCGATGCTCTTTTCCCACCAGGTATTCCGGCAGAAACAGCCGCCGGATGATCGTTCCCTGCATGCAGCGAATGCCTTCCTTCTTTGTCAGCATATCCTGAAAAAGTGTATCATGTTTTCCAGGCTTTGTAAATTCCTTTTGTGGGAATAGTTGACCGTTGGCTTTTTCGCCGTTTTTCGATATAATAGGACCGTACACGGCCCAAAAAGGAGTGTATAAGGATGCCCGCCGCCGGAAAATATATTTTTGCCGGCAGCGGCGGAAGAACCTGCGATGCGCGGTCAGCGATCCGGGAAATGGCCCCCGCGTTCCCCCTGACGCGAAAGATGGGCCGCCCGACACCTGGCTGGCTGCGGCACCTTTTCCATCTTTCCCGCCGCGCAGTATCTGTATGAATCAATTCCATTTCCTGACGAAAGGAGATGACAGGATGTCTCAAAACAAACGGGTGCTGGCGCTCCTGCTGGCACTGATGCTTTTGGCCCCCGCGGCGCTTCCTGCCCGCGCGGAAAAAACAGAAGGCATCGTGCGGGTGCTTCTGACCAAACTGAACCTGAGCGACCGGGCCGAAGTTTCCCTGGACGGCAGCTATACCCTCAATGAATTGTCCTTCCAGCGGGGCAGCCATCTGACGGTGTCCGCTCAGGGCGGGGAACTCTACGTATATTACGAAGGCATGGCCTTTCGGGCGGGCAGGCAGCTTGCTTTGATCCGCCACGCCGTAGCCGACGGGCTGGAAAACGGCCTGCGGATCAACGGCGCCTATGAACTGCACCCGGGAGATCTGCATTTATCCGTTCAGGACAGCAGCATCCAGGCCGTTCTGCACGTGCCGGTGGAAGAATACCTGCTGGGCGTGGTACCCTATGAAATGAACGATTCCTATCCCCTGGAGGCGCTGAAAGCCCAGGCCGTGGCCGCGCGCACCTATGCCATGCGAAAAGTGGCTGCAAACGCCAAACAGCGCTACGATCTGGTGGACAACACCAACGATCAGGTGTATTTCGGCGTCAAAAAGGAAAACGACAACGCCGCCCGGGCAGTCCGCGAAACGGCCGGGATCTGCGGTTATTACAAGGGCAGTCTGGCCGAATGCTACTATTCCGCCAGCAACGGCGGGCAAACCGAGCTCCCCCTCCACGTGTGGGGCAAAGGCGATTGGGGATATCTGGCCATGACGGATGACCCGTATGACCTGGAAAACAAGGAAAGCGTGGTCAAGAGCGCCAGGCTGAAAAAGGAGCTGGCCGGCAACGACGATCTGGGCGGCCTGAAGGATCCCGTGCTGGGCAGCCTGGCCGAAGTGCTGAGATCGGAAGAGAGTCGTGTAGGGAAAGAGTGTAGGATAGGGTGGTGGTGTGGGGGGGGGGGGGGGG
>CAZQAM010000182.1:4092-4757 GCA_964591355.1 uncultured Oscillospiraceae bacterium | reverse complement strand
TTCATTCAATCTTTTAGATGCGATATAGTATGAAAAGCTTTTCCGGCGCGCCTTCTTTTTCCGGGCGGTTGACAAAAAAAAGTCGGCGTGATATGATACGGCCTGGGGGTTGGAAACGTTACCGTTATCGTTTCCGGCTCTCTGAAAGCGGGGAAAAACCATGAAGATCTACACCATCCGGGATATTGCCCGGAAAGCCGGCGTCAGCGTGACCACGGTGTCCCGTGTGCTGAACAGCCGCCCGGATGTGAGCCGGGATACCCAGGAAAAAGTGCGCCGGGTGATCCAGGAATGCCATTTTGTGGGCAACGCCAATGCCCGGGGCCTGAAACGGGCCGACGGCGAAATGGTGGCGGTGATCATCCGGGGGCGGCAAAACCCCTTTCTCAACGCCATGGCGGAGGAAATCCTGCAGTGCGCCGTCTCCTGCCGGGAAGCCTTTATGATCGAATATATCGACGAGCAGGCCGACGAATTCCGCCACGCGCTGACGCTGACCCACAGCCGCAGGATTGCCGGGCTGATTTTTGTGGGCAGCCGCATCGACGAAAGGTGCCGGGCGCTGGACGGAATCACCCTGCCCATGGTGTTTGCCACGGTATCCGCCGCCGGCACCTCCATGGAGCGGGCGTCTTCCGTTTCTGCGGACGATCGGGCCATGGCCT
>CAZQAM010000182.1:0-4082 GCA_964591355.1 uncultured Oscillospiraceae bacterium | reverse complement strand
GTTCGGCAGCCGCCCTCAGGGGGAGGACAATCTGAGCCTGCGGGCGCTGGGGGCTGCGGACGCCTTCCAAAGGCGGGGCCTGGTTTTTGACGAAGGCTGCTATGTGGAAACCCTTTTTACCCTGCCGGACGCCCACGCTGCCGCGCTGGATTATTTCCGGCGCGTCCCCGATGCCGATGCCGCGTTCTGCATGAGCGATCTGGTGGCCCTGGGGGTGATCCGGGCCCTCAGGGATCTGGGGAAGCGGGTGCCGGAGGATGTGAGCGTCATGGGGGTGGACGGCATCCGGATCGGCGCGTATTCGGTGCCCCGGCTGTCCACGGTGGTGCAGCCGATTCGGGAAATCGCCCGGCAGAGCGTGGAAGTGCTGACCGACATGCTGGAAAACGGCGCACCGGGCAGGCATGTGACGGTGCCGACCCGGGTGGAGATACGTGAATCGGTAAGATAAACAGACAAAAAGCAACCGAAGGAAAGAAAGGACCGGATCAAGATGCGTCAAAGCGGAATTCTCATGCATATTTCCTCGCTGCCGGGGCCCGGCGGCATCGGCAGCCTGGGGAAGGAAGCCTTTGAATTTGCGGATTTTCTGCACGCTGCCGGCATGTCCATCTGGCAGGTGCTGCCCATGGGGCCCACGGGCTACGGCGAATCCCCCTACCAGGCCACCAGCGTATACGCCGGCAATCCCCTGCTGATTTCCCTGGAAAAGCTGGAAGAAGAGGGATTATTTGCCCGGCAGCCGGGGAATGACTATATCCCGGACCAAGAGGAACAGGTCGACTACGGCGCCGTGCGGGCGCATAAGATGCTTTTGCTCCGGCAGGCCTTCGGGCAAAGCGAAAAGAAACTGGAAAAGGAACTCGCCGCTTTCATCCGGGATAACGCCTGGGTGAAGGAATTTGCCATGTTCACCGCCCTCAAGCAGCATTTCGGCGGCAGGATGTGGACCCAGTGGCCGGACCGCGGGGCGAAAATGCACGTGCCGGCGGTGCTGGCAAAGTATGAAATGAAACTGGAGGAGGAAATCCGCTTCCACATCTGGTGCCAGGCGGTATTTTTCCGGCAGTGGCAGGCGCTGAAAGCGTACTGCAACAGCCTTGGCATTTCCCTCTTTGGCGATATGCCCATCTACGTGGCGGAAGACAGCGCCGATACCTGGATGGAGCCGGAAGTGTTCCAATTGGATAAGGACCGGGTGCCCCGGCGGGTGGCCGGGGTGCCGCCGGATTATTTTTCCGCCGACGGGCAATTGTGGGGCAATCCCCTGTACCGGTGGACGTACCTGTGGTTCCGGAGATATGACTGGTGGGTGCGGCGCATGGCGCACATGAACCGCATGTATGATCTCATCCGCATCGATCATTTCATCGGCTTTGCCAATTACTTTTCCGTGGCCCACGGCGCGCCCAACGCCCGGGGCGGGAAATGGGTGATCGGCCCGGGCAAAAAGCTGTTCAAACGGCTCAAACAGGCGCTGCCGGGGCTGAATGTGGTGGCGGAGGATCTGGGCGCGGTGAACGACCGGGTGCGCAGGCTGATCGCCTATACCGGGTATCCGGGGATGAAGGTGCTGTCCTTCGCCTTTGGGGCGGATGACGCCAACGTTCACCTGCCGGAGAACATCCCGGAAAACACTGCTTATTACACCGGCACCCACGATAACGTGACGGCCCTGAGCCGGATTGAGCACTGCACAGAGGAAGAGCTTTCCTGCGCCCGGCGCATCGTGGGCTTTGACAGAATCGAAGACGCGCCCTGGGCCATGGTGCGCACGGCCTTTTTAAGCCGCGCCCGCATTGCCATGGCCCCCATGCAGGATATCCTGGCCCTGGGGGACTTCGCCACCATGAACCGGCCAGGCACCGTTCAGGGCAACTGGCTGTGGCGCATGAAGCCCGGCGCCGCCACCCCGGAAATTGCCGAGAAGCTGAAGGAATTGAACCGGGAAACTGACAGGGGGTAAAAAAAAGACTGATGATGACTGCTGACAGACTGGTTGCCCGCGCGGAAGAACTCTGCCTTGCCCGGGCGCATCAAACGCTGAAGGAAGCTGACGCGGCGCAGCTGCATGACGCCATATCCGCTGCCGCCATGGAAGCCCTTTCTCCCGTGTGGACGGAAGGGGAAAAGCAGCGGGCCGGGAAAAGGCAGGCCGCTTATCTGTCCTGCGAATACCTGGTGGGCCGGCTGGTGTACAACAATCTTTACTGCATGAACCTGCTGGAGGATACGGACAGGCTGCTGCGGGAAAAGGGCATTGATTTGGCGGCGCTGGAGGATATCGAGGACGACGCCTTCGGCAACGGAGGCCTGGGCCGCCTGGCGGCCTGCTATCTGGACAGCGCGGCGACCCAGGGCATCCCCCTTACCGGCTATGGCCTGCGCTACCGCTACGGGCTGTTCAAGCAGTCCTTCAAGGACTGCGCCCAAAAGGAAGCGCCGGATGACTGGTCCCGGTGGGGCGATCCCTGGTCGATCCGGCGGCAGGAGCAGAGCGTGGTGGTGGAGATGAAAGGCGGCAGCGTGCTGGCCGTGCCCTACGATATGCCGGTGGTGGGCTACGGGGGAAAGCAGGTGGGTACCCTGCGCCTGTGGCAGACAGAAAGCCTGCATGAAGTGGATTTTCCTTTGTTCAACCAGCAGAAATACGCAGCTGCCGCCGCCGACAAGAATAAGGCCGAGGACATCGTGAAATTCCTCTATCCCAATGACAGCGGGCGGGAAGGGAAGCTGCTGCGCATCAAACAGCAGTATGTGCTGGTCAGCGCCACGGTGCAGGATCTTCTGCGCGCTTACCGGGTCCGCCACGGCAGCGATTACCGCTTTTTTGCCGACGCGTACGCTGTACAGCTCAACGACACTCATCCCGTGATGGCCATTCCCGAGCTGATCCGGCTGCTGATGCTGGAAGGGGTCCCCTTCGACGCTGCTTTTGACACCGCGTTCCGCACCTTTTCCTATACCAACCACACCGTCATGCAGGAAGCCCTGGAAAAATGGGATCTTTCGCTGCTTTCCTCCGTGTGCCCCGATGTGGTGAATGTGATCCGGATGATCGACGCCCGCTTCCGGGAGGAAATGAAACGCCGGAAGCTGCCCCTGCAGGGGGACCGGTGCATCATCGAAAACCGGCGGGTGCACATGGCGCAATTGGCGGTGTACGCCTGCCATACCACCAACGGCGTGGCTGCGCTGCACACGGAGATCCTGAAAAAGGATGTATTCGCCGCCTGGTATCAGGTGTATCCCGAACGCTTCCAGAATAAAACCAACGGCATCACCCAGCGCCGCTGGCTGGGTCTGTGCAACCGGGAATTCTGCCATTTGATCGAGAGCAGGATCGGGGGCGGCTTCATCACCGATTTGACGGAGATGGCCCGTCTCAAACCCATGATCGACGAGGAAATGTGCCGGCAGTTCATGGCGGTGAAGCGGCAAAAAAAGGAGCAGCTTTGCGCAGAGATCCTGCGCCGGGAGGGCATCACGCTGGATCCTGGCATGCTCTTTGACGTGCAGATCAAGCGCCTGCACGAATACAAGCGGCAGCTGATGAACGCCTTTTCCATCCTGGCCATTTATGACGGATTGAAGCAGGGCACCCTGCAGGATTTCACCCCCACCGCCTTCATATTCGGGGCCAAGGCCGCCGCAGGCTACGACCGGGCGAAAGCCATCATCCGCTTCATCAACCGCATCGCTGAAAAGGTGAACGCCGATCCCGACACCAGGCGGCTTATGCAGGTGGTGTTCGTGCAGAATTACAATGTTTCCTGGGCGGAAAAGATCATTCCCGCCGCCGACGTCAGCGAGCAGATCTCTCCCGCGGGCACCGAGGCCAGCGGCACCGGCAACATGAAATTCATGCTCAACGGCGCCGTGACCCTGGGCACCTTCGACGGGGCCAACGTGGAGATCGTGGAACAGGCGGGACGGGAAAACAACTATATTTTCGGTGCCACGGTGGAGGAAATCAGCGCCCTGAAGCCGCAGTACGATCCCCGGGCGATCTATGAAAAGGATCCGGTGATCCGCAGAGATCGGAAGAGCGTCGTGTAGGGAAAGAGTGTAGGATAGGGTGT
>CAZQAM010000181.1:0-4763 GCA_964591355.1 uncultured Oscillospiraceae bacterium | reverse complement strand
AGGGGCCTGTGACCGTGGCCCGCAGCATGTCGGGCGGCAACCAGCAAAAGGCCATTATCGCCCGGGAAATTGACCGGAATACCGATCTCCTGGTGGCCGTGCAGCCCACCCGCGGCCTGGATGTGGGCGCCATTGAGTATATCCACCGGCAGATCGTCAATGTGCGGGACAGCCGCAAGGCGGTGCTGCTGGTATCGCTGGAATTGGATGAGGTGATGAACCTCAGCGACCGGATCCTGGTCATGTATGAAGGCGAGATCGTGGGCGAATTTGATCCCAAGCATACCACGGTGCAGGAATTGGGCCTGTACATGGCGGGCGGCCAGCGTCAGGCGCGCTTTGGCGGACAGGCGGAGGAGGCGATGGAGGAATGAGGGAATTTTTCAAAAAGCGGGGCGTGCTCAGCTGCATTTCCTCTCTGGTGGCCATTGCCGCCGGGCTGCTGCTGGGATTGTTCCTGCTGCTGGGCTTCAACGCGGAAAAGGCCATGTACGGCTTCAGGAACATGATGCTCACCGGCGTCACCTCCCTGGAAAAGCTGGGCAAGGTGCTCTATACCGCGGCGCCCTTGCTGATGACCGGCCTGGCGGTGGGCTTTGCCTTCAAGACGGGCCTGTTCAATATCGGCGCTTCGGGCCAGTTCACCATGGGCGCGTTCTTTGCCCTGGTGGGGGCGATCCAGTTCCAGTTGCCCTGGTGGGTCTGCATGCTGCTGGCTATCGTGGGCGGCGCCGTCTGGGGCGCCATTCCCGGCATTTTCAAGGCGTATTTCAATGTCAATGAGGTCATATCGGCCATCATGTTCAACTGGATCGGCCTGTTCGTGGTGAATATGTCCATTGCCAATATGCCCGTCATGCTGGCCACCGCCTGGGGCGAAAGCGTGGCCAACCGCACGGGCAAGCTGGCCCGGGCCAATACCGGGGCGATCCTGCCCAAGCTGGGGCTGGATCAATTGATGGGCTCCTCCTACGTCAACGCCGGGATCCTCATCGCCGTGATCTTTGCCGTGATCGCTTGGATCGTGCTGAGCAAGACCACCATGGGCTACGAACTGAAGGCCTGCGGCTACAACCGGGACGCCAGCCAGTATGCCGGCATCAACGCGAAAAAGAACATCGTGATGGCCATGGCCATTTCCGGCGCACTGGCCGGCCTGGGCGGCGCCATCTATTTCCTGTCCGGTTCCGTGCAGTATACGCTGGACAAGGTATTGCAGACCATGGGCTTCAACGGCATCCCCGTGGCGCTGCTGGGCGTCAGCCATCCTTTGGCCACCATTTTCAGCGCCCTGTTCATCAGCTATCTGCAGGTGGGCGGCGACGCCATGCAGCCGGAATTCACCAAGGAAATCATTGATATCATCATTGCGGCCATCATCTATATGAGCGCCTTCGCCCTGCTGATGCAGCAGGGGATCCGGAAACTGCTGACGAAAAAGAAGCGGGAAGACGCGGCCCAGCTCAGGAAGGAGGAGAAAGCATGATTCTGGCAGATATTTTAAGCGCGACCATCCTCTTTGCCGTTCCCCTGCTGCTGGTGGCCCTGGGCGGTATGTTCTCCGAGCGCAGCGGCGTCATCAATATCGCCCTGGAGGGCATCATGATCGTCGGCGCCCTCATCAGCTGCCTGTTCCTGTCCCGGATCAATCAGGAATATGAGGCGGTGAACGGCCTGATCACCTCCGCCATGAACAGCAAGGGCGATATTTTCCAGCGGGTGCTGGAATACGCCCGGCAGCTGGGAGTGGAACTGCCGGAGGATTTGGGCAAGATCACCAGCGCGACCCGCCTGGTCAACAATGGATTCCTGACCCGGGCCCAGGTGGCCTCCTTCCTGCTGGAAGAAAACCTGGTCACCGGGTTCACCGGCGCGGAGATGAACGTGTATCAGCTGGTGAACGGCCATCCGCAATTGATCGTGCTGGGAGCGGTGGCGGTGGCCGGCCTGTCAGGCATGCTGTATTCTTTGCTTCTGGCCTTTGCCTCCATTCACCTGAAAGCGGATCAGACCATCGGCGGCACCGCGCTGAACATGCTGGCGCCGGCTTTCGCCATTACCCTGACCTGGGCCATCCAGGGCCAGGGGCAGACCACCATCCTGATCCCCAGCTGGATCCGCATTTCCGGCAATATGGATACGTTCCTGGGCCGGCTGGTGTTCAAATCCTGTTATCTCACCACGCCCATCGCCCTGGGGCTGCTGGCGCTGGCCATTGTGATCCTGTATAAAACCAGGCTGGGCCTCAGGCTCCGGGCCTGCGGCGAGCATCCGCAGGCGGCGGCCAGCGTGGGCGTGAACGTGTACAGAATGCGCTACACCGGCGTGCTGATTTCCGGCTTCCTGGGCGGCATCGGCGGCCTGGCCTTCACCATTGCCGCCGGCAGCGGCTTCCAGAGCAGCGTGGCGGGCTACGGCTTCCTGGCACTGGCTGTGATGATCTTTGGCAACTGGAAGCCCATCAGCATTTTCTTTGCCAGCCTGTTCTTTGCCCTGTTCAAGGTGATCGGTTCCTTCGCGGGCATCCTGTCCTTCCTGCCCAAGTTTGAATCGGTGGCGTCCAGCGAGTATATTTACCTGATGGTACCCTATATCGTCACCATGATCGTGCTGGTGCTGACGGGCAAGAAATCCCGGGCGCCCAAGGCGGAGGGCATTCCTTACGACAAGGGCATGCGCTGACAGACGAAAAAAAAACAGCGAGAGAGGCCGCAGGGCCTCTTTCGATTATGGAGAAAAGAAAGGATGCGGGCGTGAAAAAAGCGACGGTATGGATGGCGGCACTGCTGCTGGCTTTGGGCGCGGCTCGGGCGGAGAGCGCTCCCGCCGTCTTTCGGGTGACGGACGGGGCGGGGCACTGCCTGTATCTGCTGGGCACCGTGCATGTGGGCAGGGAAGAGATGTTCCCTTTGGGCCCTGCGGTGGAAAGCGCCTGGCAGGCGGCGGACATCCTGGCGGTGGAAGCGGACATTTCAGCGCTGGAGGAAAACGCCCTTCTGGCCCTCCGATACGCCGCTGCGCTGCGGTACGGCAGGGGCGATGAAGCAAAACGGCATCTGCCGCCGGAAATTTATCGGCTGGGGGCAGAAAAGCTGGGCGTTCCGGAGGCGGCGCTCAATCAGATGCGGCCCATGGCCTGGGTATCCCTGGCGGAAGAGGCGGCCGGAGAGCGCCTGGGCTTCTCCAGTGGCTGGGGAGCCGACGCCTGGCTGCTGAAGCGGGCCAAAAAAGAAAACAAGCCGGTGGAGGAACTGGAGGGCATCGAAGCGCAGCTGTCGTTCATCCAGAATGTACCGGACGAAGTGTGCGCAAAGCAGCTTGACGGCATGCTTTCCGATGCCGAAGGCACAGAAAAAACCCTGCTTCGGATGCTGAACGCCTGGATGCAGGGGGATACGGAAACACTGGCCGCCTGCCTGGAGGAAGACAGACAGGATCATCTGCCGGACACGGCGGTGGCTTTTCAAAGTTACAATGAACTGATTTATACGGAAAGAAACCGCCATTTTGCCCGGCAGGCGATGGCTTACATGGAAAGCGGGAAAACGGTATTGATGGCCGTGGGCGCGGCTCATGTGCTGGGTGAAGACGGCCTGGCGGAACTTTTGCGGCAGGCAGGATACGCCGTGGATATAATGAAATACTGAATGAAAAACAAAAAAGCCGGCGGCACCGGCTTTTGATTTGGAAGGGCGTTGTCTGAAAGCGTTATTCGTCGGTTTTTTTCGCTATTCTTTCCCGGAGGAAATCGTACATCATCAGGGAACCAGCCACCGCGGCGTTCAGGGATTCCGCTTTTCCCGGCATGGGGATTTTCAATCGCAGGGTGGCGCAGGAAAGCACCTGGGGGGAAACGCCCTGGCCTTCGCTGCCGATGACGACGCAGAGCCTGTCCCGGGCAGGAGGCCGCCGGAAAAAGTCCTCGCCGTGCAGGTCGCCGGCGACGATCTCATAGCCTGCCCCGGCCAGTTCCCGGAGCTTTCCCGGCAGATCGGCGCAGCGGCAGCACGGGATCCGGAAAATGCCGCCCATGGAAGCCCGGAGCGCTTTGGGCGCGTAGGGATCAGCGGTTTTTTCATCCATCAGCAGGGCCTGGAAACCCGCCGCGTCCATGGTGCGGATCAGCGTGCCCACGTTGCCGGGATCCTGCACGCCGTCCAGCGCCGTCAGCAGGGAAGCACCTTCGGGCAGGGCAGGATGGAGGGGAAGGGAGCATACGGCGATGACGCCCTGGGGCGTTTTGGCGTCTGAAAGGGCAGCCATCACATGCGCTGACAATTCATAGATCGAACCGCCGCAGGCGGACGCGGAAGCGGCCAAAGGGGCGTATTTTTCCCGGGCGCCGCTGTCAAGCAGCAGCGCCCGGGCTTTGTTTTCATTCAGGGCTTCCTGAGCCATGTGCTCGCCTTCCGCCAGAAAGAGGCCGTGCCGCAGCCGCTCAGCGCGGCTTTTGTTCAGGCTCCGCCAGATTTTGACCTGGGCATTGTGAAGGCTGGTGATGATTTCTCCTGTCATGCGTTCAAAGCTTTCATCGCCCGGGGCATGGCGGTCAAAAGGGGCTTGATGCTCCCGGCGTCCAGGGCATGCCCCGCCATGTGGGGAACAAGGTAATAACACACCGCGCGATCGATGGCTTCGGCCACGCCGCCCGTCAGATCATTCTGCACAGCGCCGATGAAGCGGCAGATCTGATCCACCGCCCAAAGGGGCAGGGCCCTGAGATCGGAAGAGCACACGTCTGAACTCCAGTCACCGCTCATTAT
>CAZQAM010000180.1:0-4765 GCA_964591355.1 uncultured Oscillospiraceae bacterium | reverse complement strand
GCGAAGCGAAGGATCTCTTCCGTGAACAACATTCAATTATTTTGAAGAAAAATAGCATGAGTATGATTTCTTCCCTGATACGAAATGACAAATAACTTGGCACCGGAGCGGAAAGCCTCAGTTTTCCGGGGCGTCCTGCGCGTTTCCTTTGTATTCCACGCAGAGCATCGTCATATCGTCGAACTGCTCCTCGTCTCCGACAAAACCGTCCACAGCCTGCCGGACGTTGTGCAGCACTTCTTCCGGGGCTGCCGCTGTGTCGGCATTCAGCGCCTCCAGCATGCGGTCCAGGCCGAACATGCCCCCCGCGCTGTTCGTGGCTTCCGTCACTCCGTCCGTATACAGGAACAGCTTGGAGCCCGGCTGCAGCTGCATCGTGTATTCACTGTAATGCACCCCCGGCATCCCGCCGATGACGAAGCCGTGCTTATCCCGGATCAGTTCCCACTTTCCGTCCGGATGCAGCGCCACAGGATATTCATGACCCGCGTTAGCCGCGGTGAGCATGCCGGTTTTCAGGTTCAGAATTCCGATCCAGACGGTGATGAACATATCATTCTTGTTGGTGGCGCAGACGGCCGCGTTGGCGGTTTCCAGCACCTGGCCGGGGGTCTGGCCCAGCATGGCATAATTGCCCAGAATGATTTTGCAGGCCATCATGAACAGGGCGGCGGGCACGCCTTTCCCGGATACGTCCGCCATGACAAGGCACAGATGGTCATCATCGATCAGGAAGAAATCGTAAAAGTCGCCGCCAACCTCTTTGGCCGCGTTCATGGTGGCGTAAATATCCAGTTCCTTTCTGTCCGGAAAAGGCGGAAAGACGCTGGGAAGCATGTTCGTCTGAATGCTGGCGGCCAGGGCCAGTTCCGTATTGATGCGCTCATTCTCCGCCGTGATGGTTTCGATTTCGTGGATGTATTCCTTCATGCGCATCGTCAGGGACTGGAAGGAATGGGCCAGCACCTGGGTTTCATCTCCGGTATCGAGGTCCCATTTGAAATCCAGATTGCTCCCCTCCATCGCTCCGACTTCTTTTGTGAGCATCTGGATGGGCTTCACGATCCGGCGTGAAAGCAGTACAGACACCAGCAGCACGATCAGGACCGCAATGCCAAGCACCCCCAGCAGCAGATAAACGGCATTCCGGATATGGCTGGCGGCATCCCGGTAAGCCTGATCGGTCATCTGATCCACGTTTTCAATCAGCTGCTTCGTGGGCGCTTCCACCGCTTCCTGGGACAGAAGGACGATCATGGACCAGCCTACGGTCTTCATGGGGGTATAGGCGGCATACCCCGTGATCCCGTCCACAGACAGCAGCTTTACCCCCGAAGCGCCTTCGGTGGCCCTCACCGCCAGATCGGCCAGGGCCTGATCCCCGGACAGCCTGAGATCCTCCGCGTCCGCCACCGCGGCCAGCGTTCCCTGCCTGTATGTGGAAAACAGGACCTGCCCGTTCTGGTTGATGATGCAGGCGTTTCCGGAATCCCCCAGGTTCACGCTCCGGACCAATTTTTCCATTTCGTCCAGATACATGCCGGCGCCGGCGACGCCCATCAGTTTTCCGCCGGTATAAATGGGCACGCCGCACATGATGCCCAGGCGCGGCGTATGCGCGTCCTTGGTTACCGGCGTAAAATACGGCTTGCCCGTTTCGGCAGCTCCCTGATACCAGGGGCGTTCCCTGGCTTCCAGCGGCATGAGATTGCCGGATTCATCAAATTTTTTCGCCGAAATATAATCGGCCTGCACCATGAAGCCGGATTCCGTCGCCACATAGATGGACGCCATGCTGTCCTGGCTGGCGTTGACCGCCATCAAAACATCCTGCACATTGCCGATCAGGGCAAGCTCTTCCACGATTTGGGGATCCTCCGGGGAAGCTTCCGATGAATAAAGGACCTGCATGGTCAGCGCGCCGTCGTTTTTTGCGTCCGGCAGGGCCACCGGCCTTGCGGCATAGCGTTCGGGATGGTCATAGATCTGCTCAGCGACGGAAGCCGCGATGCATACGCCGCTTTCAAAATCGGAGAAAATCTCATCCGCTATCTCCGCTTTTTCTCTGGCCATTTCCAGCAGCCTGTTTTGGGATTGTTCCGACATATACGCCGAAGATTTTTCCCCGATGGTGTCACTGAGGCTCTGGTTGGAGGACGCCAGTGTATCCGAAACATTTTTGCTCGTCAGGCCGAAAATAATGCCTGTGGCAATCACCAGGCCGCCTACCAGCGCGATCATTGCTCGAAGGATCGTTTTCCCAAGAGATCTTTTCTTTGTCATGCATCCGCTTCCTTTCCGGCGTCCGTTATGGGCATATACCGGACCTGTATGCTCCCATGCCCCGGAATCCACCATGGGCTGCAAGCATTCCCTGGACATTCAGATTATACCAAATTATTTCCATTTATCAAGAAAAAGGTGCCTCAGACAGCCAAATGCTTTGCAGGACTACAATACATATTGGACACTTAATCCAAAAGAAAGTGCAGGAGGATGCGAAATCGGTTAAAGCTGAGTTGCGGCACCAACCAAGACCGAAGGGAGCGTCTCCTGCATGAAGAGCACAACACAGAACATGAGGTATGCAATCCCTGATGAATTACGCCCAGCGCTGCGGCGTATCGGCAGCGAGCCGGAAGTACAGCCGGGCCAGGCCATTCATTTACTTCTGGCGAAAGCGATGGGACGGAAAGCTGGAATCACTGCAATGTCAATCCAAACGGCCCCACGCCCATCCCAATCAGCATACGGAAGAAGAATTGAAGCTGATCCGCAATATGCGGCGAAGAAATCCGAATTTAGTTGGAGTGGAGGAATCTTGGAAGAACAGCGTAAAACAAACAATGTGAAACCCAACTCTCATGTTCCTCCGCTCCACTGCGCTTCGGCCGGGATGATAACCGTTAGTTGATTGATAACAGCCTGCTTCGTTGGTCATGCAGCTTTTTGGCAAATGAATCCGATGCTCTGTTACAGCGCCATCTGCTGCTCTCTCGATCAATGATGGCAAACTTTACCTGCATTCTTTCAAAAAATCTCCACTCTCCGTCCTCGTTCTGTATGGTTCATTTTTCCCTTACTGACATTGCTGTGGTGAGGTTGGATGATTAGTTCCTTATGAATATCAATTCAAGGGTTTCAGCGTTTTTCTTTATTCCCTTTTTCCATTCAAAAGGCTCGTTTCCCTTTTTCAGCTTGCCATGGCCCGGAAGAAGCCAGACAGGGTGCATTTCAAAAAAATCCCGAATATTCATCTTTTATTTAAAGTTTATTTTAACTTTGTGCGGATAATAGGGATCATCGGGAGCAATTCTTCCGGCCCAAATCGTACACGGAGGTGTTTACAGTGAAAAAAGTTCTTGCCATGATGCTCACTGTCATGATGATAGCTCTGGCAGCTTTTTCCGCGTTTGCGGAAGATAACAATTTCAATCAGCCGCCGCAAATGGGCGACGGCATGCCGCCCGATCTGCCGGAAGGCGGATTTCCCGGCGGCCCGGGGATGGAACCGCCCCCGGATAAGCCGGAAGGGGGGATGCCCGGCGGCGGTCCCGGCGATCCTTCCTCCAATGGCGGGCCGGGCGGCACGCCTCCGGACGGCGCTCCGGGAAACGGGGCTTCCTCTTTTGAATATGCCGCCGCCACGGAAATCACCGGGGCGGCGGAGCTGACAGACCAAGCCTTTGCTTCTGACACCGCGGACGAAAGCGCGCTGATCATCCATACTTCCGAAGCGGTTACGATTGCAAATCCTGCAGTTGCCAAGAGCGGGGATTCCAACGGCGGCGACAGCTGCAATTTCTACGGGCTGAACGCGGCGCTGCTGGTGATGGGCGGCTCCACGGCCACAATCTCCGGCGGCACGATCGAATCCTCCGCGTCTGGCGCCAACGGCGTTTTTTCCTACGGCGGCAACGGCGGGAGAAACGGATCCAAGGGGGACGGCACGACCGTAAACATTTCTGATACGGTCATTACCACCACGGGTGACGGCTCCGGCGGCATCATGACCACAGGCGGCGGCGTCACCAACGCCAGCAATCTGACGGTGACAACCTATGGCCGCTCTTCCGCCGCGATCCGTACGGACCGGGGCGGCGGCACGGTGGTGGTGGACGGCGGCGCCTATACTTCCAACGGCCTGGGCTCTCCCGCAATTTACTCCACCGCGGATGTTACGGTCAGGAATGCTGCCCTGATCTCCAATCTGTCCGAAGGCGTGTGCATTGAAGGCATGAATTCCATTACGCTGGAAAACTGTGACTTGACTGCCAACAACACCCAATGCAACGGCAACGCCACGTTCCTGGACACCGTCATGATCTATCAATCCATGAGCGGCGATGCTGACAGCGGCACATCCTCCTTCACGATGACGGGAGGCAGCCTGACCAGCCTCAATGGACACATGTTCCACGTGACCAACACCCATGCGGTGATTGCGCTGTCCGGCGTGAAACTGGTGAATGAAGGCAGCAATGTACTGCTTTCCGTATGCGGCGACGGATGGCATGGCGCATCCAACACCGCCGAGCTGACAGCCGACGCGCAGGCCCTGGAAGGGACCATCCTTGTGGGCGACAATTCCACCCTGACGCTGACGCTCTCCAACGGTTCCTCCTTTGAAGGAACTGTCAGCGGAGAAATCGTCAACGCAAAGGGCGCCGCCGTCTCTGAAACGGTTGGGACGGTCTCTGTGATCCTGGATGAGACCAGCACCTGGACCCTGACCGCGGACACCCATATCACTTCGTTTGACGGC
>CAZQAM010000179.1:3503-4790 GCA_964591355.1 uncultured Oscillospiraceae bacterium | reverse complement strand
GATAATGAGCGGTGACTGGAGTTCAGACGTGTGCTCTTCCGATCTCTGGAAAAATACTGTTCAAAATACTTGAACCCCACCCATTTTCCGCCGGTGATGCCCGTTTCAAAGCTGTATTCCCGGAAAGCCAGCTGGGCGCCGTACATAGGAATATAGCAGAAAATGAAGATGTAAACCATGGCCGGCAGGAGCATGATCCACAGCTGCCAGTCATGCGCCAGATACCAGCCGACGCCGCGCCTGGGCTGGATGGCTTTCGAACTTCCTTTCACGTTGGACGACCTCCCGCCTGGATGAATGAAACGAAAGATCGGGATGCGGAATTTTCATCCGCACCCCGATCGGGTATCAGGGTTTACTTGCCGCGGTATGCGTCATAAGCGGCCTGACGGATGGGCAGGATGGTATCCAGGCCGGCAGCATAAGCAGCGGCCACATAATCTTCCCAATCGTCCTCCACGTCAGATTCGCCGGTGAGCCACAGGCCCCAGTAGTTGTTGATGATGTTGTTCACGTTCGCCTGGGCGACAGCCATGGTATTCTGGTCGTCAGCGGTGTACTTCATGAACATCTGGGGATAGTATTCATTCTCCATATCCACCAGGGCGATGGCTTCCTTGTACTGCTCGCGCTCGGTGAGGGCATACACCATATCCTGGGTCATGTCGATCTGGGTGGCGCGGCGGATGTACATGGGCGCGTTGTCGGCGAAGGTGGAGGTCCACTTCCAGGTGCCGGAGTCGGTGTTCGGGTCGAGGGGCAGTTCCACCTTGAAGTGGTTGTCGCCCACGATGGACACGCACCCGTCGGCGATGCCGCCGAACAGGCCCTGCACGGACACGTCATAGCGGTAGAACTGGTCGATGAACTTCATGGCGGCTTCGGGATTCACGCACTTGGCGCTCATGGCCACGCGGTTGCCGCTCATGTTCAGGCCGGAGAAGTCATAGGGCCAGCGGGGAGCCACGCCCGCATATTCGTCCACATCGTCCACGAAGGGGCCGCAGGGAACATACTGGTCATGCAGCTTGGGGCCGAACTTGTCGGTTTCTTCCCAGCCCATCACGCAGCCGACCAGGGCATTGCCTTCGCCGTCGCCGCGGGACAGGGACTGGAACATGGAGTAGTCGTTGGTGATGGCGTTTTCATTGATCAGGCCTTCGGCGTACAGGTCAGCCAGGTACTTCATCATGGCCTTGTAGCGCTCGTCCACAGCGTATGCCTTCACTTCGCCGTTCTCGGCAAAGTAGGAGTCATAGGCCCAGTTGGTCAGCTGGATGCCCCAGG
>CAZQAM010000179.1:0-3493 GCA_964591355.1 uncultured Oscillospiraceae bacterium | reverse complement strand
GGAGCCGATCAGGTTGTGCAGGCCGTAAGCGCCGCCGAACCAGCCGTTGAAGTCCATGGGCACTTCGTCGGAAGCGTCGCCGTTGCCGTTGCAGTCATTGTCACGGAAAGCCTGCAGCACGGTCTTGAGTTCGCTCAGGGTCTTGGGCACTTCCAGGTTCAGTTTGTCCAGCCACACCTTGTTGACGAACATGACGGTGTTGGTGTCCGGCCATTTGCCCTGGAACTTGGGCACGCCGTAGATCTGGCCTTCGAGGGTCTTGCCCAGGGCCAGGGTGTCCGGTTCTTCCGCGAACATGGCCTGCACGTTGGGAGCATACTGCAGCAGATCCGTCAGATCCATGAACAGGCCCTTATACGTGGTGTAGTCGCTGTCATTGGTGGCGTTAAACAGCAGATCCGGGATGTCGCCGGAGGCAAAGCGGGTGGATTTCACCTGATCCCAGTCCGTATAGATGACTTCCCAGGTCACATCCACGCCTGCGGCTTCTTCGATCTCGTCAATCCACTTCATTTCATCCACATGCTTGGTCAGCGGATGCGCGCAGAACAAAGCGGTCAATTTGACCTTCTCTCCTTCCGCCGACACCATGGGCAGCACGCTCATGATCATCAGGGCAGCCAGTAAAAAAGCAACAACTTTCTTCATTCGAGTTTCCTCCTATCCAATTTTTGAATGATCCGGCGTCTCCGGAGTCATCCGATAGTTTTATGATACTACAGGGAAAAGAAAAAACGCAATGGAAAAACCGGAAAAAAGATGTAAATAAAGGTTGATTTTTTTCAGACTTTGAAATGCCGCCATTTTTTGTCCATGGAAGAAAACGAATCTCTGCCTCGTGCGGAAACGGCCAGTATTTGATGGGCTCTGCGCTGATGAAAAACGAAAAAAAGCGAATGAGTTCCTCTTGAAATTACCTTTTTTTCAGGATATAATGAATTATCAGGCAAAAAAATGGATAAACCGGAAAAGGCATGAAAAAACAGGAGGCCAACATGAGCCATACGCTTCTTCCCCTATCCAGCCAGCGCCGTGTCACGCTCTGCGGCACCAACGTATACCCCGTGCCGGAGGCACACCTGGACCGCATCATGCCGGAGCACGACCTGCTCTATATTTTCAGCGGAGAACAGCCCATTGCTCAGGATGACGAGAGTTTTACCCTCCAAACGGGCGATCTGATCTTTCTCCGGGCGGGAAGCCATCATTACGGCACGGGAAACTGCTCCGTGAATATGCGGTCCATTTTTATCCATCTGAATATGCTGCCCGGCGACCGGGCGGCCCTTAACCTGACTTCGGAGGAAATCGCCGCCTACGCCGGCACCGACACCCTGGTGCTGCCCACCGTGATTCACTGCGGCCAGAATAATATGTGCACGCAGATCATCAACTCGATCATTGATCTGTACTGGTCTCACCGGCCCGGAAAGGAACGCCGGCTGACGCTGCTGGCGAATCTGCTTCTGGATGAGCTTGCTGCCCTGGGCCTGGAAAAGCAGACCCAGCGGGAGGAATGGACGGTGGCGGTGATCAGCCTGTTCCGCAAGCATCCGGAGAAGATGTACAGCCTGGAAGAGCTGGCGGAGATCGTGAATATGAACGTGCGCACCATGTCGGCCAGGTTCCGTGAAATCACCGGGAAAAGCATCCACCAGTACCAGCTGGATTACAAACTGGAAGCGGCGTACCGCGATCTGCGGACCGGCGAAAGGAATATCAAGGATGTGGCTTTCCGGTATGGCTTCTACGACGCTTATTATTTCAGCCGGCAGTTCAAAAAGAAATTCGGCGTTTCCCCCAAGCAAATCAAGCAAAGAGAACCCAGCGCCAACATCAACCGGAACCCCGTGATATAGGAAGCCCCCGGGATGGCAGTTTTCACGGTTTCCGGAGGCTGCCGGCCTCAGAATGCCGCTGCAGCAAAAAAAAAACGGGAGGGCAAGATTGATTTTTTTCTCCGGATAGGTTATTATGCTGTTTGCGGCAAAGCAGCGGATGGCAAAGCAGCCCGCCGCGTCAGTACGGTCCAGCAAATGAAGGAGGAAAAAAATGAGCAAGGCGAAGGTTTATTTTTCGGATTTCCGTACCCGCCTGGGCGTGAGCCAGGGCATGAAACTGCAGAAGCTCATCAAAAAAGCCGGCATCGGCGACATCGATTTTGAGGGGAAATTCGTCGCCATCAAAATGCACTTCGGCGAGCTTGGCAATTTCTCTTATCTGCGGCCCAATTACGTAAAGGCCGTGGCGGATGTGGTCAAGGAGCTGGGCGGCAAACCCTTTCTGACGGACTGCAATACCCTCTATCCCGGCAGCCGGAAAAACGCGGTGGATCATCTTATGAACGCGGAGATCAACGGCTTCAACAGCGTGACCACGGGCTGCCACATCATCATCGCCGACGGCCTGCGGGGCACGGACGATATCGAGGTGCCGGTGGTCAACGGCGAATACTGCAAGACCGCGCTGATCGGCCGGGCCGTGATGGACGCGGATGTAGTCATCTCCCTCAGTCACTTCAAGGGGCACGAAATGACAGGTTTCGGCGGGGCAATCAAAAACCTGGGCATGGGCTGCGGCAGCCGGGGCGGCAAAATGATCCAGCACAACGACGGCACCCCGGAAGTGGACCAGGATGCCTGCCGGGGCTGCGGCAGGTGCGCCAAGGAGTGCGGCAGCGACGCCATTTCTTACGGAGAAAACCGGAAGGCCTGGATCGATCCGGACAAATGCAAAGGCTGCGGCAGGTGCATCGGCGCCTGTGCCTTTGACGCCATCGAAAATGTCAACGACTCCGCCGGGGAAATGCTCTGCTGCAAAATGGCGGAATACACCCAGGCCGTGTGCTCCGGCCGCCCCTGCTTCCACATCAGCCTGATCATGGATGTGTCCCCCAACTGCGACTGCCACGATGAAAACGACGCGCCTATTCTGCCCAACCTGGGCATGCTGGCCTCCTTCGATCCCGTGGCGCTGGACCAGGCGTGCGTGGACCTGTGCCAGCAGGCAGCGCCCATCCGCAACAGCCAGCTGGGCGACAACCTGGCCAAACCCGGCTGGCATCACTACCATGATCATTTCATGGACAGCAATCCCAACGTGCACTGGAAGGAAACGCTTTCCCACGGGGAAAAGATCGGCCTGGGCACGAGGGATTACGAGCTGATCTTTGTGAAGTAAAGAAAGCAATGCGAAAAAAGCAGCCTCCGGGCTGCGGCGCAGTTGATTCAAGATTTGAGATATTTCCTGTCAGAATCCGTCTGAAACGAAAGTATCAGACGGATTTTCCTGTTTTGATCTCGCTGATCACGGCGGAACCGATGATCAAAGCCGCTCCGATGATATGCAGCGCGCTGAGCGGCTCCCGGAGAAGCAGCGCGGAAAACAGCAGGGCAGATACGGGGTCAATATAGCTGAAAGCGGCGATGGTCTGCACCTTCAAGCCGTCCATGCTGCCAAAATACATCGCATAGGCGATCCCGGTGTGGACGAT
>CAZQAM010000178.1:945-4800 GCA_964591355.1 uncultured Oscillospiraceae bacterium | reverse complement strand
TACACCCTATCCTACACTCTTTCCCTACACGACGCTCTTCCGATCTAAAGAAGCGTTATAGATATCAACCAGAAGTCCGGCATCATCAGCTGTCGCCTGCTTAAAATCTATGATCATAGCTGATCTCCTTCACAGGGTCTCCTGTCTGCAAGCCATTCCACACCGGAAGTCTGTTGATCAACACCGGGATTCCGGTTTGTCATGACGGCAGCGATCTCTCCGGTACGGCAGTGCATTTTCAGCATGCACTGCCCATTTTCTCCCCAGCCCTGGGAGATCAGCGTATCATTTTCTCCGATAAACAAACCAAGGCCCGCCCAGGGGAACTTTTCTGCGGGTTTCACCATTTCCCGAACAGTTTTCTGCTGCAGGAAGCCGCTTCTGCCATGATATGCTTCCAGGAATTCCTTTGCGATGACCAGCAGCTCTTCCGGCGTGCTCCACAACCCGGATGCCGCGAGATCAGGTACAGCAGGGAATCTTCCCGGGATGGTCAGACCTGTTTCGTCATAACCCGTCGCCATCCTGTTTTCAAAGCAGGCTATTTTGCCGGGCGCTGCGAAGAAAGTACTGCTTAAGCCCAACGGCCTGAACAGAGTATCCTGCGCAATATCGTCAAAGGATTTTTGCATAGTCTCCTGCAGCAATTGCGGCAGAACACAGTACCCGGCATCCGAGTACTCAAAAGCTTCTCCCTGCGGTTTTTCTGCCCGGACCGGGCGGTTATTGTAAGCTGTTTTGCCTTCCAGAATATCCATCAGGCTGATTTCCGGATCATTTCGGCGGAGTCCATAAAAACCATTATCTCCATCAACAATTCCGGCAATGTGGCACAGGATCAACCGGATGGACGCACTGCTTTCACTTCCGCCCGGCGAGCGCAGTTTCCATTGCCGTAAATAATCATTTACAGGATGATCGATATCAATTACATCCTGTTCATGCAGCTGCATTATGCATATCGCGGTAATGAACTTTGAGATGGAGCACGCCGGAAAAATGGTGTCACGATTTACCGGCGTATTGCTCGCTCGATCCGCAGCGCCATGGTATTCAGCTGTTGTTTTTCCAGCTGCATTTGTCCAGGCGCATCCGATTCCGGGAAAGACTTCCCGTACATTTTTGTATTCCATGCTTCCGCCCTTCACTCTTCAGGATGGAATATTGATCCTGAGGATTCCCTCTTCTTTCCGGCTTTTTCCGGATCGTCCATGTTCATAGCTGAGTGAATACAATATCGTTTCTATTTCATCCTTTCGAAAGCAAGCCGTATTTGCAGGTAACTTTCAGAGTTAAGTGTGTCATGCCAGTATGGTAAGTGAGCGCTGAAAGAGCGCCCCCCTGCTGAACGCCTGTTACGAACCTCCGGGGCGCAAAGCAAAATTGCTGGAAGCCTAATTTCCAAAGGCTCCAGCGGTTCTGAACTGTGAATTTCAGTTGGACAATCGGAACAGGCTGTCAGAGCGTTTTGGTCAGATCAGCAGCCAGATCATCCATAAAGTATTCTCCAGGGGCTTTGCCCACAATCCAGGCGGCTGCGCGCAGCGCACCCCGGGCAAAGATGGAGCGGTCCTGGGCGGAATGGGAAAGCAGCACCGTTTCGCCGGGACCGTAAAAGCCCACTTCATGCTCTCCGGCAAGCGACCCGCCCCGCACGGCATGAATGCCGATTTCCGCTTTTTCCCGTTTCTGGGTGCGGCCGCTGCGGCCGTAAACCGGCAGGGAAGCGGAAGTGCTGACCGCGTCGTACAGCATCAGCGCGGTTCCGCTGGGGGCATCGATTTTCTGATTGTGGTGCTTTTCCACGATCTCAATATCAAAGTCCGGCAGCAGCTGTGCCGCCCGGGCAGAAAGGGCCCTGAGCACATAGACGCCAATGGAGTAATTGGCGCTGCGGAAAATGGGGATCTCCTTTGCGGCTTCGGTGATGGCGGCCAGATCCTGCTGGTTATAACCGGTGGCGGCCAGCACCACAGGCATTTTATGCGCCAGGGCATAGGCGAGCAGCGCGCCGAGGCCCTCGGGCCGGGAAAAATCCATCAGCACGTCGGCGCTTTCCTTGACCAGGGAAAAGGAGGGATAGACGGGGAAGGCGCAGTCAGCCCGGGGATTGACATCCACCCCGGCGACAATGGCGCCCTCCTCCGCCAAGGCGGCAACCTGATGGCCCATGCGGCCGCAGGCACCGGACAAGAGAATGCTGACCATATTTACAACAATCCTGCTTTCTGCAATTCAGTCTTCAGTATTTTTTCATGCTCTTTCGAGAGATTTACCAGCGGCAGGCGCACTTCGTTGCGGCACAGCCCCATCATGGCGGCTGCCGCTTTCAAAGGAATGGGATTCACTTCGGTGAACAGGGCGTTGATCAGGGGCAGATACTGAATATTCAGCGCCGCCGCTTCCTCTATGGGATCGTGGGCCAGATGCAGCATGATTTCCGGCGCGATATTGGCCGTGGTGGAAATGACGCCTTTGCCGCCCATGGCCCGGAGCGGCACCGTGATTTCATCGGATCCTGCATAGAGGGTCACCCGGTCACCGCACAGACGGATCATTTCCATGATCTGGATGATGTTTCCGGAGGCTTCCTTGATGGCCAGGATGTTTTCCTCATCCGCCAGCGCGGCTAGCGTGGCAGGCAGCATATTGAGGCCGGTGCGGGAGGGCACGTTGTAAACGATGACGGGCAGCGCGCCGTCCTGGGCGATGGCCCGGTAGTGGGCGATGAGGCCGGCCTGGGTAGTTTTGTTGTAATACGGCGTTACGCACAGCTGGGCAGCGGCGCCCAGGTCTTTGGCGATGTGGGCTTTGCGGATCACTTCGGCGGTGCAGTTGCCGCCAGTGCCGGCAATGACGGGGATCCGGCCCTTGACTTCGCTGATCACGAAAGACAGGGTTTCCTGCCATTCGGCCTCCGTCATGGCAGCCGGCTCGCCTGTGGTGCCGCAGGCCGCCACGGCGTCGATGCCGGCGCCTATCTGACGCGCGATCAGATTCTTCAGAGCGGGAAAATCGATCTTGCCTTTTTTAAACGGCGTCATCAGTGCAGTGCAGCAGCCTTCAAAGAGCACAGGACGCATGCCTTTTCACTCCTTCCGCTTGATATATCCCTGAGCGCAGAGCAGTTCGGCGGAGAGCACGCCGCCGCCGGCGGCGCCCCGGAGGGTGTTGTGGGAGAGGCAGACAAATTTGTAATCAAAAATGGGATCGGGCCGGAGGCGGCCGATGCAAACGCCCATGCCGTGTTCAAAATCCCGATCCAGGCGGGTCTGAGGACGATCCGGCTCCTCAAAATATTTGAGGAAGGGATCGGGGGCGCTGGGCAGTGCCAGCTGCTGGGCGACGGTGCGGAAGGAAGCCCAGCGTTCCAGAATTTCAGGGATTTCGGGCTTGTTTTCAAAGGATACACTCACAGCGGCCATGTGTCCGTCCGCAGCCGGCACCCGCAGGCACTGGGCGCTGATGACAGGGGATTTGGCAAGCTCGATGACAGAGCCGTCGGCGCTGAGCGCGCCCCAGATCTTCAGCGGTTCCTGCTCGCTCTTTTCTTCCTCGCCGCCGATATAGGGAATCACATTGTCCAGGATCTCGGGGAAGCGGTCAAAGGTCTTGCCCGCGCCGCTGATGGCCTGGTAAGTGCATACGTTCACGGCCTTGACGCCAAAATCCCGCAGCGGCGTCAGCGCGGGCACATAGCTCTGGATGGAGCAGTTGGGTTTTACCGCGATAAAGCCGCGCTCCGTGCCCAGGCGCTTTCTCTGGGCGGCGATGATGGCGGTGTGGGCCGCGTTGATTTCGGGAATCAGCATCGGCACATCGGGAAGCATCCGGCAGGCGCTGTTGTTGCTTACA
>CAZQAM010000178.1:0-935 GCA_964591355.1 uncultured Oscillospiraceae bacterium | reverse complement strand
GCGTTTCGGTTTTCGCGTAGCTTTCTTCCAGCTCTCTTGTGGCTTTTTTATCCATGGCAACGGCGCAAAAAACAAAATCGCACTGTTTTGCCACGTTTTCGATGTCGGCGGCGTCCGCCACCGTCATTTTCGCCGCTTTTTCCGGAATGGGCCAGGAAAATGCCCAGCGGCCCGATACGGCCTCCTGATAGGTTTTGCCGGCGCTGCGCCCGCTGGCCGCCAGTACAGTCATTTCAAACCAGGGATGCTGGCTCAGAAGCGTCACAAAACGCTGCCCTACCATCCCCGTCGCACCGATAATGCCCACACGGTATTTGTTCATGGTCGTCATCCTTTCTCATGTCCATTCTATGCGAAAGAGATTTCTTCGTTCGGGAACAGATGGACACAACCTTTTCCAGATAGTAAAATACCCGGCGGAGAAATCCTGTATCCGGAGAAAAAAAGCCTGGGATACGGGAAAGACCGGATGATTGATTATAGCATGTTTTTTTTATTCTAACAAGCGCTGCCGCGTCCCGATCCAGGAAATCCTGTCTTTTTTTCGCTCAAAAATGTGTAAAAAAACCGCCGGGCCAGCCGGCGGCGGATTTTTTCCGGGAAGGCAACGCCTTCATTCCGAAATCTGAAAGCAATCAATCCTGAGCGGGGGCGCCCACGGGGCAGGTATCGGCGCATACGCCGCATTCGATGCACTTTTCGGGATCGATAACATACTTGCCATCGCCTTCAGAGATCGCTTCCTGGGGGCATTCCGCAGCGCAGGCGCCGCAGGCAATGCATTCGTCAGAAATCTTGTAAGCCATATTGATTACCTCCTGTTAAGATCGTGGATTCCACGTCAAAATGATTCTATCATTTTTGCAGACAAATTGCAAGCGAATAGGAAAAAATGGGTGAAAAGATCGGAAGAGCGTCGTGTAGGGAAAGAGTGT
>CAZQAM010000177.1:0-4822 GCA_964591355.1 uncultured Oscillospiraceae bacterium | reverse complement strand
TGGTCTTGGGCAGATCCTCCCGGAAGACCACGATGCGGGGGTATTTGTAGGGCGCGGTGCGCTGCTTCACATAATTCTGGATCTCTGTTTTGAGTTCTTCCGTGGGTTCCTTGCCCTTGACCAGCACGATGCTGGCCTTCACCACCTGGCCGCGAATGGGATCGGGAGCGGCGCTGACGCCGCACTCCAGCACGTAGGGCAGTTCCATGATCACCGATTCAATTTCGAAAGGCCCGATGCGGTAGCCGGAGGATTTGATCAGATCGTCCACCCGGCCCACGTACCAGAAGTATCCGTCCTCATCCCGCCAGGCGGTGTCGCCGGTGTGATAGAGCCCGTCGTGCCAGTTGCCGTTGACGTTGCGGTCCTCGCTGCCGTAATAGCCGGTGAGCAGACCGCACTGGGGGCCGTGGTCGGTGCGGATGACAATCTCGCCCACTTCGCCTACCGGCACGGGATGGCCGGCGGCATCCACCAGATCCACATCGTAGAGGGGCACCGGTTTGCCCATGGAGCCGGGCTTGGGCACCATGCCGGTCAAGTTTCCGATGATGATGGCGCTTTCGCTCTGGCCGAAGCCTTCCATGATGCTCAGGCCCGTGGCTTCCCTGAACTTCTGGAATACTTCAGGGTTCAGCGCTTCGCCGGCGATGGAGGCGTGCACGATGGAGGAGAGATCGTATTTTTTCAAATCTTCCTTGATCAGCATGCGGTAGATGGTGGGCGGCGCGCAGAAGGTTTTGATATCGTACTGCTTGAAAAGCGGCAGGATATCATCGGCGTGGAAGCGGTCAAAGTCGTACACGAAAATGGCGGCTTCGCACATCCACTGGCCGAAGATCTTGCCCCAGCAGGCCTTGGCCCAGCCGGTATCGGAAATGGTCAGGTGCAGTTTGCCCGGCATCACGTTATGCCAGTATTTGGCGGTCATGTAATGCCCCAGGGGATATTTGTGGCTGTGGCACACCAGCTTGGGGTAGCCGGTGGTGCCGGAAGTGAAGAACATCAGCAGCGGATCGTCGCCGCCGGGGGCGTTCTCCGGCCGGTTGAAATGGGAGGAAAAGACCGGGAACTCACTGTCGAAATCATGCCAGCCTTCCCTTTCCCCGCCGCAGTACACCAATCGCTGCACCTGGGGGCATTCGGGCAGGGCCTTTTCGATTTCCTCCGCCGCCCTGCCGTGGCTGGTGCAGATGACGCCGCTGACTTCGCCGGTCTGGAAACGGTATACGTAATCCTTGCAGAGCAATTGATCGGTGCCGGGGATCACCACCACGCCCAATTTTTCCATGGCCAGCATGGTGAGCCAGAAATGGTACTGCCGCCGCAGCACCAGCATCACCCGGTCGCCCCGTTTAAAGCCCAGGGAGCGATAGTAGTTGGCGGCCCGGTTGCTCATTTTGTGCAGGTCTTCGAAGGTGAAGCGGCGTTCCTTTTTGTTGATATCCAGATGCAGCAGGGCCAATTGGTCGGGCTTTTCCTTCGCCAGCTCGTCGATGATATCGAAGGCGAAATTGAAGTGCTCGATATCGTGATAATGCACGGAAGTGGGGGTGCCGTGGCCGTCCACCTGGGTATCCACGTACCGGTCGGCGATGATGGCTTCGTGCTGGGGCGCCGGCGCGCCTTCGTGAATGTGGGGGTTGTATTCCGTTTCCTCGCCGGGGATCACCACCGCCAGGAACACGCAGTCCTGCCCTTCGGCGGCAATCAGGCCGTGGGGGGTGCTGGAGTCAAAGAAGATGGAATCTCCGGGGCGCAGGGTTTCCGTATGCTCGCCGATCTGAGCCCGGAGCACGCCGGAGAGGATATAATCGAACTCCTGCCCCGGGTGGCTTACCGTTTCGATGGGCGCGGCCTGGAGCCTGGGATCGTAGGAATAGCGGGTCAGGTAAGGCTCGACAATGCGCTTGCGGAACAGAGGGGCCAGGTTCTGCATCTTGATGCCTTCGATATCCGTGACCACTTCGCCTTCCCCGTGACGGGTAACAGTGTAATTGGACAGGCGGGGGCTGGTGCCCTCGATAAGGTCCACGATGTCCACGCCCAGGGCGATGGCGCATTTGTGCACGAAAGAGAAAGGCATTTCCGCGCTGCCGCTTTCGTAGCGGGCGCAGTCCGCTTCTGAAAAGCCGGTGAGGCGGGCCAGTTCAGCCAGGGAAAAGCCGGAGATCTCCCGCAGCTCCTTGATGCGGGCGGCCACGTCCCGCAGCATTTCGGGGGCTTGTGTGATGCTTGCCATGCAGGTGTATCCTCCTTCGTTGGTGAGACGAATCAAAAACCCGCCTCAAAGTCTGTCTTTGAGACGGGCTGGAATGATCAGCTCGCGGTACCACTCAAATTGTGCGCTGCGCGCACCGCTCTTCAGGCTCTGTGAAAGCCCTCCGCCCTGACGCGGCGGTCATCGGGGGCCCTTACTGCTTTTTTCAGGGCGCCGGCTCGGGAGCCACAGCATCAAACCGCATCCGCGCCGGCTTACAGCAGCCGCCGGCTCTCTTTGCCGGATCGCGATTCAGCCTTCTCCGTCATCGCCTTTTTATGCGATTGCTGATAGTGTATCAGAATCCACCTTTCTTGTCAACGGGAAAAACGGGCGAAATTTCCTGCATATACAAAAAGAATACACCCTGCGAGGATTGACATTTTTCCCGCAAAGCAGGATAATGAAAGCCAGTATTCGGAAGGAGGCGGCGGCGTGCGGCGGATTATCGTGATCGCGGGGCATTACGGCAGCGGGAAAACCGAGCTGGCCGTCAGTCTGGCGCTGCGTCTGGCGGGGGAGAAGGAAAAAAAGTATCCCCGCCTGGCCGTGGTGGATCTGGATATTGCCAACCCCTATTTCCGCTCCCGGGAAAGGATGCAGCTTTTGCAGGAGCACGGCGTTTCCCTCTACGGCGACGCCTTTGATTCCACCGGGGCCACGGCGGAGCTGCCCGCCCTGACGGCGGCGCTTCGGGCGCCTCTGGAGGATGAGGGCTGCCGCACCATCATCGATCTGGGCGGCAACGACGCGGGGGCCCGGGTGCTGCGCCAGTTCGGCAAATATTTTGAAGGGGAGCAGCACGAATTGTGGACCGTGGTCAATTTCCGCCGGTATGAGACCCAGACGTCGGCAGGGGCCCGGGCGCACGTGGAGGCCATCCGCGGGGAACTGCAGCTGCCGGTGAACGGCCTTGTCAACAATACCCACCTTCTGCGGGAAACCACGGCGGAAATCATCCGGGAGGGATATGAGAGAGCCCGGGAGCTTTCCGGAGATATGGGCATCCCCTTATTGTTTACCTGCTATCCCGCAGGCATCGTATCCCCGGAGGCATTGAAGGGCATCCCCGATCTTATGCCCCTGGGGCTGTATATGCGGCCTGCTTATCTGGATAAGTAATACGACAGGAAGGAGAAAAATACATGCGTTCTTTCAAGCTTGTTTTCCGGGCGGAAAAATGCAAGGGCTGCGAACTGTGCTATTCGGTGTGCCCCAAGGGAGTCATCGGCATGAGCAAACAGGTCAATGCCAAGGGCTATCATCCCGCCTGCGCGGAGCATGAGGAAGCCTGCATCGGCTGTCAGAGCTGCGCGCTGATGTGCCCCGACGGGGCCATCGCCATTTACCAGAAGGAGGAGGGCGAACAATGACCACCGACAAAGTGCTGATGAAAGGCAACGAAGCCTTTTCGGAAGCCGCCATCCGCGGCGGCGCGCGGCTGTATTTCGGCTATCCCATCACGCCCCAGAGCGAGGTGCCGGAATATATGAGCCGGGAACTGCCCAAGCACGGCGGCGCCTTCATCCAGGCGGAAAGCGAGCTTGGCGCCATCAATATGGCCTACGGCGCGGGCGCCGCGGGCGGCAATGTATTCATTTCTTCTTCCTCTCCCGGCGTCGCCCTGATGCAGGAGGGCATGAGCTTTCTATGCTCCGCCGAAGTGCCCCTGCTTGCCATGAACGTATCCCGGGGCGGCCCTGGCATTGGCGGCATCCAGCCCGGCCAGGCGGACTATTATCAGGTCACCCGGGGCGGCGGCAATGGCGACTACCGCATTCCCGTGTTTGCTCCCTGCTCCATCCAGGAGGCCGTCGATCTGCTCTATGAGGGAACCGAGATGGCCCAGACCTGGCGCAATCCCGTCATGGTGCTGGTGGACGGCATGATCGGCCAGATGATGGAGCCGGTGCGTCTGCCGGAATTCAAGCCGGTCTTCGCCCCCCATGAGATTGCCGCCCACCGGGACTGGGCCTGCACCGGATTCAACGACCGGGGCGGGGACCAGAACCGCCGGGTGGTGAAATCCCTGCGCCTGCAGCCGGAAATGCTGGAGGCGCATGTGGAAAAGCTGTTTGCCAAGTATGCCCGGGCTGAAGAGGAATTGGCCCGCTGGGAAAGCGAAAACCTGCAGGGCGCCGATGTGGTCTTCGTATCCTTCGGCACCACCGCCCGTATCTGCCGGGAGGCCAGCGAGATCCTGGCGGGCGAAGGCATCAGGGCTGGCCTGATTAGGCCCATCAGCCTGTGGCCTTTCCCGAAGAAAGCGTTTGAAGAGATCGATTACGGCACGACAAAGGCGGTCATTTCCGCCGAGCTTTCCATGGGCCAGATGATCGACGACGTGCGCCTGGCCCTGAACGGCCGCCTGCCCACCTTCCTGGCCCACCGCACCGGCGGCATGGTGCCCACCTCGCCTGAGATGGCTGCCCGGGCCAAGGCTGTATTGGAGGGATTGAAATGAAGCCGATTTTTGAATATACGAAGGGCATGACCGAGATGCCCACCCATTACTGCCCCGGCTGCACCCACGGCATCGCCCACCGCCTGGTCATGGAGGTG
>CAZQAM010000176.1:0-4833 GCA_964591355.1 uncultured Oscillospiraceae bacterium | reverse complement strand
CCTCCATCCCCGAAAGATTCATGGGCCAGCGTCCGCTTTCATCGGCCTCCAGCGGCACCCTTTCTACCTTCCGCCCGTTCAAAAGCACCGATTGGTAGAAGGGCCCGTACACCGGCGTGAACATGGCCACCCTGTCTCCTTCCCGGGTAAAAGCCCGGACGCAGGTTTTCAGCCCGGTAATCACGCAGGGCAGGGGGATCACCTGCCGGGCCTGCAGCGCCAAACGGTGCCGCCTTTGCCAAAAGGCGCACAGCGCGTCGGTGCAGGCGTCCATGGCGTCCGGGAGGCTGTAGCCGAAGCAGGGGTGCTGCGAACGCTGCCGAACCGCGTCCATGACCGCAGGGGCGCAGGGGAAATCCATGTCCGCCACCCACAGGGGGACGCCCTCCGCCTGCATCACGCTCCGGTCATCCCATTTTTCGCACTGGGTGTTCCGCCGGTTCAGGCCCGCGTCAAAATACGCTTCGTCAAACTGCATACTGTGAATCCCTCCGGCAGCGGATCACATGGAACCCGCCGCTTTTTTCGATGGTCTGCACGTCTCCGAACAGGCTTTTCAGATATTTCACCGCCGAATCGGCCCCCTGCTGCCGGCGGATCACCAGATACATTTCCCCTTTCGGGTTCAAATGCTCTTTCGCCGCGGCAAAGATGCCGTAAATCACCTGCTTCCCGGCCCGGATGGGCGGGTTGGTCAGGATCCAATCAAAACGGCGGTCCCCCACGGGCATCAGGCCGTCCCCGGTCAGCACCCGGGCGTCCACGCCATTGCTTTTCGCGTTGGCGAGGGCCAGTTCCGCTGCGCGCTCATTGACGTCCGTCATGGTGACGCGGCAGGCGGGATACTTTTTCCCCACCGTCACGCCGATGGCGCCCCAGCCGCAGCCCACATCCAGAATATCCCCCGTCAGGGGATCGGGCAGCGCCCTGAGCAGGACATCCGTGCCGAAATCGACTTCTCCCCGGGAAAACACCCCGGCGTCTGTGGTAAAAGTAAGTTCCGTGCCCCGGTAGCTGTAAACGCAGGCGGCGTAGCGGTGGCCGCTCTGCGGCGCGGCTGTGTAATAATGATCGTTCATTCCGTCATGCCCGCCGCCATGCGCAGCGCGGCCGTCTCCTCCATCGTCAGTTCCCGGTACTGCCCGGGCCGCATATCCTCGTCCAGCGTCAGGGGCCCGAACCGGATTCTTTCCAGGGCCAACACCTGCCTGCCCCGGGCGCCGAACATTCTCTTTACCTGATGGAATTTCCCCTCCCGCACCGTCACCAGCGCGGTATCTGGGGCCAGGATTTCCATTTCAGATGGCAGCGCGGTGAAATCCTTCAAAGGGATGCCCGCGGCAAACGCTTCCCTGTCCTCTTCCGTCAGCGCGCCGTCCACCACCGCGCGGTATACCTTGTCCACATGGGATTTGGGCGCAAGGAGCCGGTGCGCAAGAGCGCCGTCTGTGGTCAGAAGGAGCAGGCCGGCCGTATCCTTGTCCAGCCGCCCCACCGGCATGCAGCCAAGGCTCCGGTATACATAGGGCAGCAGGTCCATGACCGTGGGCTGCCGCCTGTCCTCCGCCGCCGTGAGGATCCCGGAGGGCTTGTACAAAAGCAGGTGCCGCTCGGTGCGTTTGTCCAGCAGCTTCCCGTCCAGGGTCACTTCGTCGCCTTCAAGGACGTTTATCCCGCCGTCCCGGATGGTCTCGCCGTTGATTTGCACCCTGCCCGCCTTCAATAGCCCTTTGCTTTCCGAGCGGGTGGCGAGGCCCAGCAGTCCCAGCAGTTTATCGATCCGCATGGGGATCCTCCAAATCGCTGATTTCCCGGGTCAGCCGCCGGGTCAAAACAGCGTTGCGCATCTTCCGCAAAAGACACAAGGGCAGATACAGCAGCGCGAACACCGCAAGCAATGCCGCCTGCTGCCCGCCGGTCAAGGGCGTGCGCAGCAGCTTCAGCAGACCGCCGATCACCAACTGCACATTGGAAGAAGCGGGAAGCCCGCGGCGGATATGGGGCGCCAGCACGGCGGCGAAGCCAAGGATGGAGGGAAGGCACAGCAGCACATTCGCCAGCGCGTTCCTGATCATCCGCCCCCGCCCCATTTTCCGGGCGCGGCGCACAAAAAAGAACGTTTTCCTGGCGCCCAGATGCCGGGCGGGAATGTATTCCGCCGGCAGATCCCGCCACCAGCCGAAAACAAACAGGAAGACCGCCAGCAGCATCAGCGCGGCGGACCCGGGCAGCGTCAGCGCCAGCACCGGCATCCACATGGTGTTGAAGGGCAGGTTGGACCACCCGTAAATGAAATACCCCGCGATCATAAGAAAAGGCAGCCCCCACAAAAGCCCCCGCCCATACCGGGTAAGGCCGGTTTTCAGCCAGTTTGCGTAGGCCCTGCCGCCCCGGGGGCGCGCCTGATGGGGGCCGGAGCAATACCTGAAAGTTTCTCCCGCCCGGAAGCGCAGGGGAATCACCAGGAATCCATACAGAAGCAGAGACAGGCAAAGACAAAGCCAGCCGGGGACAGCGACGCGCTCCCCCAGCGCAGCCCGCGCCGCCAGGGGGCAGAGGACCGCCAGCCGCAGCAATACCTGCTCGGCGGCTGTCCGGGCGATTTCTCCCGGATGCGCCTTCATGCCGCGCCACGCAGCCTGGCCCACAGTGACCTGCGGCTTCCTGTCCATGCTCCTTTTCTTCCTCCTGCGCACGCGAAAATCATTTCAACTATTAACTTGTTTATTATACTCCTGTTTTCCCCGGATTGCAACCGGGGAACGCGGGGGCTTATCCGGCAGGGGCGGATCATTGACAAAAAAGGGAAAAGGCGGTATCATCAGCACAGAAAGAAATCTCTTTCATCTATTTTTTCGCTGTTGGAGGATCTTGTCCTATGAGTGAAAAAAACCATCCCTCGTTCGTGATCACCCTGGAAAACGGCGGGGAAATGAAGGGGGAACTGTACCCCGAATACGCGCCTCAGTCCGTGGGCAATTTCATTGCCCTGGCCAATTCCGGCTTTTATGACGGGCTGATCTTCCACCGGGTGATCCCCGGCTTCATGATCCAGGGCGGCTGCCCCAAGGGCACCGGCACCGGCGGCCCCGGCTATTCCATCAAAGGCGAATTTGCCCATAACGGAGTCAGCAATCCCCTGAAGCACACCTACGGCGTGCTCAGCATGGCCCGGGCCATGCATCCCGATTCCGCGGGCAGCCAGTTTTTCATCATGACCAGCGTGTCCCCCCACCTGGACGGCGCTTACGCCGCTTTCGGCAAAGTGACCGAGGGCATGGAATACGCCGATCAGATCGTGTCCGTTCCCCGGGACCGGATGGATAAGCCGCTGACGCCCCAGCGCATCGCCTCCATCCGGGTGGACGCCAAGGGGGAAATCTATCCCTTCAACCAGCTATGATCACAAGAAAAGGCGAAAAAAGCTATACTCTGCGCATCGCCGGGCGGGATTACACCGTCACCAGCGCCGACGCCCCGGAAAGGGTGCGCCGGGTGGCGGTGTATATCGACCGCAAGATCGCCGAAACCGGCGCCAGCGGCTTTGTGAACCGCGAATCCGCCGCGGTGATTGCCGGCCTGACGGTGGCCGACGAACTGCTTACCGCCCAGGATGACAATACCCGGCTGCGCCGGGAATTGATGCTGGCGCGGCAGGAAATCAACAATTTGAAACATGGCACGAAAACAACTTGAATTGCTGTCCCCCGCCGGCAGCCTGGACGCACTGAAGGCGGCGTATGCCAACGGGGCCGACGCGGTCTACCTGGGAGCGGCGGCTTTCGGGGCCCGGGCCAGCGCCGGATTTGATGAAACAGCGCTGCGGGATGCGCTGGATATTGCGCATCTGCGCAGAAAAAAGATCTATGTAACGGTCAATATCCTCATCAAGGAAAGGGAGCTTGCCGATGTGCGGCGCACCCTTTCCTTCTTGTCTCATAGAGGGGCGGACGCGGTCATCGTGCAGGATCTGGGCGTGGTGAAGATCTGCCGGGAGGAATTCCCGGAACTGCCCGTTCACGCCAGCACGCAGATGGCCCTTCACAACGCCCGGGGCGCAACGCTGATGAAAGAATGGGGCGTCAAAAGAGCGGTGATGGCCCGGGAATGCAATCTTGGCACCCTCAAAAAAGCCGCCGAAACCGGGCTGGACATCGAAGCCTTCTGCCACGGCGCCCTGTGCGTCAGCTGCTCCGGGCAATGCCTGTTTTCCTCCATGATCGGGGGCCGCAGCGGCAATCGGGGCCGGTGCGCCCAGCCCTGCCGCCTGCCTTATACCTACCGTGGCAAAACCGGCGCCTGGCTTTCCCCCCGGGATCTGTGCGCCCGGAATGAGCTTAAGCAAATGGCGGACGCCGGGGTGTACGCCTTCAAGATCGAAGGCCGTCTGAAACGGCCGGAATATGTGGCGGTAGTGACCCGGGCCTACCGGCAGGCGCTGGACGATATCCTGGCTGGATGCTTCTCCCTCATGGACGCGGAAGAAGAAGAAAGCCTGACCCAGATTTTTTCCCGGGGCGGATTCACCAGGGGCTATACCGGTTGTCAGCAGGACGCCGCCGTGATCGATCCCGGCCGGGTGACGCCGGTGGGGATCGAAATCGGAAGGGTGGAAAAGGTCTATGCAAAAGGCGGCGTACCGCTGGCGGACGTGCGGCTGCAAAAAACGCTGCACAACGGCGACGGCCTGGAAATCAATTCCCAGGCGCTGATCTATTCCGGCCCGGAAACCCCCGCCGGCCAGACCGCCGTTCTCAGGCTGCGGGAGCCCGTGCGCCCTGGCAGCGCGGTGCGCCGCACGGAGGATGAAAGCCAATTGTCCGCCGCCCGGGC
>CAZQAM010000175.1:0-4867 GCA_964591355.1 uncultured Oscillospiraceae bacterium | reverse complement strand
AGATAATGAGCGGTGACTGGAGTTCAGACGTGTGCTCTTCCGATCTGCTTTGAGGACGGGGAAAACGTGGGCTTCGGCCCGGTGAGGCTGCCGGAAACCGAAATGCACACCACCGCCATGTGGCGCACGGTGCCCGACGCAATCGTGAACCGGTATGAAAAGGACGATCTGCAGAGCGGCATGCTGGGCATTGCCAATCTGCTGCGCATCCTGTCCCCTCTCTATCTCATGTGCTCGCCCCGGGATATCGCCGTTTCCTATCAGGTGAAATGCCCCTTTACCGATAAACCCACCCTGATTCTCTACGACAATTGTCCCGGGGGCGTGGGGCTGTCCGAAAAGGCGTTCCGCATGCGGGATATCCTTTTGACCCACGCTCTGACCCTGGTCAGCGACTGCGATTGCCCGGCGGGCTGTCCCAGCTGCGTGGGGCCGGTGGGCGAAGTAGGCCCCCATGGCAAGGAAATGGCCAGGAAACTCTTGCAGGATCTGCTCAGCAAGGCGAAATAAGGAGCAAGCGATGCCGTCATTGGAAGCGTACCGGCGGGAACTGGATTATTCCTATGCGCCGGGGATATTTCCCTCCATGGAGTGCCTGCGGAAGAGGCCGGATCTGGCCCGGCGGCTGCTGATTTCCGAAAAGGGAAGAGACAGCGAAGGGGTGCGGACTCTGATTCGCCTGGCGGAGGAAAGGCGCATCCGGGTGGAGATTGCCGATAAAGCTCTCTCCCGCATTTCCGGGAAAGAAAACTGCTTTGCCGCCGTGGTGTTTGAAAAGCGGCCGTTTTCCCTGGATCCGGGCTGCGACCACGTGGTGCTGCACCACATCGCCGACCAGGGCAACCTGGGCACGGTTCTGCGCACGGCGCTGGGTTTTTCCTGGCACGATATTGCCGTCATCCGTCCGGCGGCGGACGTGTATGATCCCAAGGTGGTGCGCGCCAGCATGGGCGCCGTATTTTCCCTGCGGGTGCGGGAGTACCCGGTTTTTCAGGAATACCGGGAGGAATTCCCCCTTTTGCAGGCGTATCCCTTTATGCTGGATGGATCGGCGGGCATGGATGAGGCGGCGGAGCGTGCGGCGCGCCCCTGCGCGCTGATTTTCGGCAACGAAGGCGCGGGCCTGCCGCCTGAGTTTCAGCAGATCGGTCAGCCCGTGCGCATCCCCAGCAGCGATGAGGTGGATTCTTTGAACCTGGCGGTGGCCGCCGCCATCGGGATGTATGCTTTCAGGCGCCGGGGTGAATAAGGACAGGAACGAAAAAAGTATGGAAAAAACAGATCGGGAATGGATTTGCGCTTCCTTGACCCGGGCGCTGGAGGAATTGGCGGATGCCGGAAAGCTGACGAAAGGTGCGCAGATCGTGGTGGGCTGCTCCACCAGCGAGATTTCAGGCGGCCGCATCGGCAAAAACAGCGCGCCGGAAATCGGTGAATGGGTGGCCGGGGCTGTGCTGGATTTTTGCGAAAAACGGGGGTTTGTGCCCGTGTTTCAGTGCTGTGAGCATCTGAACCGCGCCCTGGTGCTGCCCCTCGCGGCCGCCCGGGAATGCCGCTATCCTCTGGTGCATGCGGTGCCCCAGCCCAAGGCGGGGGGCAGCGTGGCCGCGGCGGCGTGGAAGATGATGAAGGAGCCCTGCCTGGCCGCCTCCGCGCAGGCCGACGCGGGGATCGACATCGGCGATACCCTGATCGGCATGCATATCCGCCCCGTGGCGGTGCCCTTCCGGGGCAGCGTTTCCCTGATCGGACAGGCCCGCGTGGTCATGGCTTACGCGAGACTCCCGCTGATCGGCGGGGAAAGGGCGGTCTACACATGATCCGGGAAGCGGAAGAGAAGGATTTGCAGGAAATCCTTGCGCTGTATCTGCATCTGCATGAGGATCACATCCCCGCCCAGGATGAGAATCTGAAACGCGCCTGGCAGAGGATCCTTCAGGATCCGGGGCATCATCTCATCGTGTGCGAGATGGAAGGGCGGATCGTGTCTTCCTGCGTATGCGTGGTGGTGCCGAATCTCACAAGGAATGTTCGGCCGTACGCCCTGGTGGAAAACGTGGTCACCCACCCCGATTTCAGGCACCGGGGCCTGGCCTCTCAATGCCTGGAGGCGGCGAAGGGGATCGCACGGGAAAACAAATGCTACAAGATCATGCTGCTCACCGGCGCCAAGGACCGGGCGACCCTGGATTTTTACCGGCGCGCGGGCTACAACAGCAGCGATAAAACGGCCTTTATTCAATGGCTGGACTGAAATAAACCGGAGGAAAAGCATTTGGCGGATTTGGTTGTCATCGGCGCGGGCCACGCGGGCTGCGAAGCGGCGCTGTGCGGCGCGCGCATGGGTCTGGATACCATGCTTCTGACGCTGAATTTGGAATCGGTGGCGCTGATGCCCTGCAATCCTTCCATCGGCGGCACGGGCAAGGGCCATCTGGTCCGGGAAGTGGACGCGCTGGGTGGGGAAATGGGCCTGGCGGCGGATGATGTGACGCTGCAGAGCCGCATGCTGAATGTGGGCAAGGGCCCGGCGGTGCATTCCCTGCGGGTGCAGGCCGACAAGCGGGCCTATCACCTCCGGATGCTGAAAACGCTCTTTTCCCAGGAAAAACTGACCCTGCGGCAGGGGGAAGCGGCGGAAATCCTGACAAAGAATGGGAAGGTGTGCGGGGTAAAAACCCTCACCGGTGATGTGATCCCCTGCCGGGCCGCGGTGGTATGCACCGGCGTTTACCTCAAAAGCCGTATCATCATCGGGGAAGCGGAGTGGGACGCGGGGCCCCAGGGCCTGATGCCCGCCAATTATCTGAGCAGATCATTGTCTGATCTTGGCTTTTCCCTGCGCCGTTTCAAGACCGGCACTCCCGCAAGGGTTTCGGAAAACAGCATTGATTTTGATAAAATGGACGTGCAGCCGGGAGACGAGCCGGCTACGCCTTTTTCCTTTCTCACCGATCGGCCCCCCGTCAACCGGATCAATTGCTATCTCACCTGGACCAACGAAAAAACCCATGAGATCATCCGGCAGAACCTGCACCGGGCGCCCATGTTCACGGGCCAGATCAGCGGCACCGGCGCCCGCTACTGCCCCTCCATCGAAACCAAGATCGTGCGCTTTGCCGATAAGGACCGGCATCAGATTTTCCTGGAGCCGGAGGGCGACGGCTACCCTGAATGGTACGTGCAGGGCATGAGCTCCTCCATGCCGGAGGACGTGCAGTGGCAGATGTACCGCACCATTCCGGGCCTGGAAAGATGCGTGCTGACAAGGCTTGCCTACGCCATCGAATATGACTGCATCGATTCCCTGGCCCTGACGCCTTACCTGGGCGCCCGGCACATCCCGGGGCTGTACATGGCGGGGCAGATCAACGGCACCTCCGGCTATGAGGAAGCGGCGGCCCAGGGCATTTACGCCGCCATCAACGCCTGCCTGTACTGTAAAAATGAAGCGCCGTTCCTTCTGACCCGGGATCAGGCGTATATCGGCGTGATGGCGGACGATCTGACCACCAAGGGCACCGATGAGCCTTACCGCATGATGACCAGCCGGGCGGAGCACCGCCTCTTCCTTCGGCAGGACAACGCCGACCTCAGGCTCACTTTTCGGGCGAGGGAGATCGGCCTGATTTCCGATGAGCGGCTGCGCCGGGCCCAGCGCAAGGAAAAAGAAACGGAAGAGCTGATCCGGCGTCTTTCCGATGCCGGCCTGGACCGGGAACTCCGCCATCCTGGAGCGAAGCTGACCCTGCCCGAAGGCTGGGAATACGGCAGGGACGCGGTGGAGCAGGCGGAAATACAGATCAAATACGAAGGCTATCTGCAAAAGGAAATGGCGCAGATCCGCCAGGCCCGGGCCATGGAGGACGCGGCGATCCCGCAAAATACGGACTACCTGTCCATGGATGCTTTGCGTCTGGAGGCCCGGCAGAAGCTGGATGCACAGCGTCCCCTGTCCCTGGGCCAGGCCAGCCGCATTCCCGGGGTATCCCCGGCGGATATCGCGGTGCTCATGGTCTGGCTGAAAAGAAAAGATGCCCAAAGGCCAAAGGAGGGAGCGGCATGGAACACCTGAAAACGTACCGGGAAACGCTGACGCTGCGCACGCCGGACTGTGACTTCACCGGTTTCTGGCGCCCCAGCGCTATCCTTACTGCCATGCAGGAAACGGCGGGCGTGCATTCCAGCCTGCTGGGCTGCGGGCGGGACGCACTGCTGAAGAATGGGATCGTGTGGGTGCTGACCCGCTGCGAAGTGCGGATGGACATCTATCCCCAGGCGGGGGACACCATCACGGTGGAAACCTTTCCCGCGCCTCTGCGCCGCTGGTTTTTCCCGCGCTATTACGTGTTTCGGAACGACAGGGGAGGTCAAATCGGCTGCGCGGCCACGCTGTGGGTGCTGCTGAAGCTGGAGGATCGGAAAATGGCGCCGCCGGAACAGGTGGGCGTCGTCTTTCCTGACAACAGCGATTTGACGCCGCCCATGGGCCTGCCGGGCGCGGTGGAGGATGTGCAGGGGGAGGAGAAAACCCTGCTGCGCGCTCCCCGGTATTCGGATCTGGACGTCAACCAGCACGTCAATAATACCCGGTATGCCGATTGGGCCTGCGACGCCCTGGGCGTCGACGTGATGCGGGATTGCTGCCTGGAAAACATGCGGATCAATTTTGCGTTCGAGGTGCGTCCCGATCAGGAAATGACCCTGCAGGTCAATCGGGAGGGCCCGCTTTTCCGGGTCGCTGGCTATCACGAAGACAGGATGCATTTTGAAGTGGGCGGAACGCTGAAAAAACGATAACGGAAGACTGCCTGGGGCCTCCGCGGCCCCAAACCCCGCGCCGAACAGGTTGTCGAAAAAGGGTTTT
>CAZQAM010000174.1:0-4878 GCA_964591355.1 uncultured Oscillospiraceae bacterium | reverse complement strand
GGGGGAATGGCCGATACCGAGCAGTTCATTATAATCCCGGTTGGCTGCGGCGCCGCTGCCGTAGTTGCCCACTTTGTTCAGCTGTTTTCCCATGAACACCAGCACGCTGGAAGCGCCGCCATCCAGATTCAGGGCATTGTCGCAGCCCATTTCCACCATTCTTTCGGCCATCCAGGAGCAGGTGACGCCCTTGATACTGTCGGATTTTTGAAGCCGGCCGTCGGCCAAAAGATGCACGTAATGCCCGGGCTCCACTGTGCCGAAGGCGGTGCGGGGATTGAGCACTTTGCCGTACAGGGCGGCCCGGGGGGAGACCGCGCCGTTTTCCACCAGCACCGGGCCGAAGGACACGGCGTCCGTAGCGCCGGCTTTTTTCAGCTTCTCCGCGGTGGTATGGCTGCTGATATGCACGGTGGTGGCGCCGTCCGGGTAGAAGGCCATGATATCCAGCGGCGGCAATTCGGATGTTTTTTCCTTCTTTTGATTGTCGAATACGATCTGCCCGTCGCGCATCACGATGCCGATCTTATAGCTTTTGATCTGGAACTGGCGGCTGACCCGGTAATTGAAATAATCGGTATTGAAGCCCAGCACCAGATTGAACTTTTTGGCAATATCCTCTGCTTCCATGACATCCGGGTTCCGCTTTTTGTATTTGGCTTCGTTGACCGGATAAAAATCCATGATTTCTCCGGAATCCCGGCAGAAAATATGGGTTTCATACCAGCGGGTCTTCCAGGTTTTGACGAATCTTTTCCCATCGTATTCGTCGATGGTGCCTTCTTTCCGCTGGATCTGAATGCGGATACTCTGGGAGGCGTAGAGCCACAGCCCTGCCGCTTCATCCTGGTACACAAATTCTTCCCTGCCCTCCGGCAAAAAGCCTTCCGCCGTCAGTTCGGGGAATTCGGGCAGGATATAGGCTTTGTCCGCTCCGGACGTGAACGCGACCAGACCGGCCGATGTTTTATGCGAAGGCGCCTCGGTTGCTTTCGGCGCGGCGGAAGTCTTGGGGGTGGCGGTGGGTTTCGGCGTTTTCGTGGCTTTGGGGGTCTTTGTGGGCTTGGGTGTTTTCGTTGCCTTAACCGTGGCGGTGGGCTTTGCGGTGGCAGTGGGCGCGGCCTGGTAAGCGGCCGTCACCTCCCCATCGTCGCCCTCCACGGCCAGGAGGAAAGGATCGCTCTTGGTGCCGGAGCCGGAACGAATTTGAACCTTGCCCAGATCCAGCGTGATGGCGGGGCGGGCGCCCAAATCGGAATTGCCCACGGAAATGCGGCCGACGGCACCGTCATTCATGACCCGGCGCTGCTCGTGTTTGTAATCTGTGGAACGGGTTCGTGACCACCAGGGGCTGTATTTGTGGCCGCTGGAATAGACATACAGTTTCTTCCACCGGCCTTTGTTGTTCATCTTGGGAAGCTCCCACAAAGGCGGATCCTGCAGGATCTTGGCCCATTCGGTGCTTTCGCAGAGCCTCTCCTTATTGGAAGAAAAGCCAATGGACGCATCCTTCATTTCATCGGAGGTGATCAGCGTCACCAGGGCGTTGTCCTCTGTGCGCACCAGCAGAGCGGCCTGCTGGGCAGAGGAAAAGGCGTCATCCTTGAAGGTGCCGTTCAGATAAAGGTACAGATCGCTGCTTTCCCAGCCGTTGTAGTGATCGTAATCTCCGTGCAGCGGGCAGCCGAAGAGGATCAGCTCTGACAGCATGTACGCTTCGCCGTTATTTACGCGCAGCACGCGCCAGAGGATCGGGCGCCTGCTGCCGTCGGCATCGGTGAAATACGAGCCGAACTGCACGTATTGATAGCCGTCCTTTTTATTGTAGCCCCGGATATTGAGGGCGTCCTCGGCTTCGCCGGCGCAGGCGCTCAGCAGGAGAATGATCAGCAGCAGGAGCGAAGTGACTTTTGTACGCATAGCAGCAACCTCAATCCATTTTAATTCAGTTCAGTATACCATGTTTTTCCGCCTGGGACAATAGACCGCGCTGTTTTCCGGAAGAATTTACGATATCCGGCAGATGGGCAAAACGCGGCACAGGCTTCGACGGGAATAAAAGGTCCGTTTCATTTCTTGGGCTGCGGCTTGAAGATCGTGGCGGCCAGAAAACCGAAAAAGATTGCGGCCGCGATCCCCCCCGCCGTGGCGGCAAGCCCTCCGGTAAAGGCGCCCAGAAACCCTTTCTCCTGCACGGCGGAGATGGCGCCCTGGGCCAGGGCATGGCCAAAGCCCGTCAGGGGCACGGTGGCTCCGGCGGAAGCGAAGCGGACCAGCGGGCCGTAGAGCCCGAGGGCGCTCAGCGCCACACCGGCGGTGATATAGGCCACCAGGATCCGGGCCGGGGTCAGCTTGGTTTTCAGGATCAGCGCTTCCCCGATGGCGCAGAGCAATCCTCCCACCAGGAAAACTTTCAGATAGGTCAGCATTCCTTTATCACGCTCCTGTGATTTCTACGGCGTGGGCCACGCCGGGGATGGTTTCTCCCTGCTGGTTGGTGGTGGGGCTGAGCAGGGCGCCGGTGGCCATGAACAGGATCCGTTTCCATTCGCCCCGCTGCAGCCTTGGCAAAAGATGGGCGGACAAAACGGAAGCGGAACACCCGCAGCCGCTGCCTCCGGCGTGAATATCGTCCTTGGGGTCGAAAATCTCCAATCCGCAGTCCATATGCCGGTCCTCCGGCAGCTCCACGCCCTTTTCCCTCATGAGCTCCCGCAAAATATCGCTGCCCACGCGTCCAAGATCCCCTGTTACGATGCAGTCGTAATCCGCCGGGGAGGAGCCGGCATCCTCAAAATGACGCAGCAGCGTGTCAAATGCGGCTGGGGCCATGGCAGCGCCCATGTTGCTGGCGTCGGAGATGCCCATATCCACGACGCTGCCGATGGTGGCCGATGCGATCCGGGCCATGGCGGGACCTTCATGGCTCAGCAGGCAGGCGCCGGCGCCAGTGACGGTCCACTGGGCCGCCATGGACCGCTGTCCGCCGTATTCCAAGGGAAAGCGGTACTGCCTCTCTGCCGTGCAGAAATGGCTGCCCGCGGCGCACAGCACGGGCGAAGCGTATCCTCCGTCGGTGAGGATGGCTCCCAGGATCAGGGATTCGGCCATGGTGGAGCAGGCGCCGTACAGCCCCAGGAACGGAACTTTGAGTTCCCGGGCCGCCAGGGAGGCCGCCATGATCTGGTTGAGCAGATCGCCCCCCAGCAGGGCCTGCACCTGATCTTCTGTAATGCCGGCTTTCTGGCAGCAGCGGCGGCAGGCTTCCCGGAAATTGGCATGCTCCGCCTGCTCATAGCTGCTTTGTCCGTACAGGGGATCCGTCACAGCCAGATCAAACAGGGCGCCCAAAGGTCCTTTGCCCTCTTTGGGGCCCACCACAGCAGCGGAAGCAATAATGCCGGGGCGGTTGGGAAACAGGAGGGTTCTTTTTCCTCTGCGCTGCATTTGCATCAGATGCCGCCTCCTTACCAGCGGATGAAATAATACAGAATGCCCACTATCACCGAGGAAGTGATGCCAAACACCAGCACGGGCCCCGCAATGGTGAACAGCCGCGCCCCGGTGCCCATGACCCAGCCTTCCGGCTTGAACTCCATGGCGGGGGAGACCATGGCGTTGGCAAACCCGGTAATGGGCACCACGGTGCCGGCCCCGGCGTACTGGGCAATGCGGTCAAAAACCCCGATGCCAGTCAGCAGCGCGGTGAAAAACACCAAAGCCACGGAAGCAAGCATCAGGGAATCAGACGACGTCATCTTCATTAAGGAAGCGCCAATATCGGCGACAGCCTGGCCGATCGTGCAGATCACGCCGCCCACCCAGAAGGCGCGCAGCATGCCAAGCCCCAGTTTGGATTTGGGCGTATACCGGCTGACCAGTTCAGCGTAATGCCGCAGGGCGGCTTTTCTGTCCGCAGGCTTATGATTCTCCATGGCTGACCTTCCTTTCATTGCGTACCGGAGGAAGCAGGGGGACAGGCCGGCAGCGGATCTCCCGATTGCCGGGCCGGGGGAGATAATCCAGGGAATGGGGGACAGGCGTTGTGTTCTTCATCTTTATAACCTCAGGATACCGGCGGCCAAAGCCCCCAGTGTTTTGCCCAAAGCCATGGCAGCGGCGGCGTAGCGCATATCGGCTGTGATGCTGAGCCTGTCAAACAGCACGGGCACCACTTCCACCGCTTCTTCCAGCGCGGCTGCGAACATGCCCACGAACGCGCCGGAAAACAGCATGGAAAGAATGCCGAACGCATCGGGCAGCATGCCTTCCATGTGCAGGGTGCCAAGCGTAGCGCCGATGGAAAGCGCCACTGCGCACTGCCGCATGGTGCCGCCGTCGAAAATATCCGCGGTGCGCATGGGAAGCTGCAGCATCATCCAGAGCGGCGCCATGCAGACCCCCAGCGTGGCCCCGCCGAACAAGCCGAACAGCACGGCGGAAAGGGCATGGCTCACGGCAGCAGCCCTGTGGCCTGCTCGGCCGACTGACGGTATTCTTCCAGCTTGATTTCCAGGGGCATGGTGGTCCGCTTTTTTCCGATCAGCGCGTAAAAAAGCGCGACGCCGAAAAACACGCCGACGGAATAAGGGACGCTGATGAGCCAGATGTTTTCCGCGTCGTGCCCGGTCACCAGCCTGTAAATGCTTTGCTGGGCGTCCAGCATGTTGACGTCGGCGTGAAACCAGGTGATGGCCAGGGCGCTGCCCAGCATCAGCACCAGGAAAGCGACGGCAGTGCGCAGCGGCCTGGTTCGGTTGCGCTTTTTGTCAGGCACGATGTGAACAAAGCATTCGTCCGGTCCCATCACGGTCACCTGCGGGCATGCCTTAGATCGGAAGAGCACACGTCTGAACTCCAGTCACGAGATTCCATCTC
>CAZQAM010000173.1:0-4884 GCA_964591355.1 uncultured Oscillospiraceae bacterium | reverse complement strand
CCTGCGCTCTGCCAGCATGCGCCGGACCTCTTCGGGGGCGGGCCCGCCAGGACGTCCTCGTTTTTCCACGAAGCGTCGGGGATCAATCGCCTCCCGGAATTCGGCCTCGCTCATGGGAATATCGTGATCCAGCACTGCGCGGACTGCCGCGCAAAAGTCCTCATAGCTCAGGTCAAGGGCTGTTTTTTTGCCGCTTCGCGCCAATTTGGCCAGCTGCGCGCAAATGCTGTGCGCCGTCCGGAAGGAACAGATATCCCGGCGCACAATCTCATCGGCAAGCTCTGTGAGCGTGCAAAGGCTTTCACGGCAGCGTCTTTCCAGGCCTTCGCGATCCACCCAGATGCCGGAGAAGATCCTCGCCAGCATCCGGATATCTCTGGTCATATGGTCAAAGGTCTGCCAAAGGGAGGATTCCGGAGTGACCTTGATATCGCCGATATCCCCAAACGGCGTGTTATGAATGGAATAGTTTCCGCTCAGGGCAGACCCCGCATCCTCTGAAAAAGCGGCGCGCAGATGCTCCAGTGCTCCCGGATTGCGCTTTTGAGGCATGATGGAGCTGGTGCCCGTGAGATCATCGGGAAGGGATACCGCGGCAAATTCTTCTGTATGCCACGTCAGCAGGTCCTGCGTCACGCGGCCCAGCTCCACTGCCATAATGGACAGACAGGCCTGACATTCCAGCACATGATCCGCGCCCGCAATGGCATCATAAGCATTTCCAATGGGCTCATCAAATGCCAGCAGACCGGCAACGCGTTTCCGGTCGATGGGAAACCCGCTGGTGGTAATCGCCCCTGCGCCCATGGGGCAGCGGTTCACATTGCGGTAGGCGGCTTTCAGCCTTTCCATGCTGCGGAAAACCCCGTCCAGCACGGCCAGCGCGTAATGCGCCATGGTTGTCGGCTGGCCGTGCTGGGTATGCGTGTAGCCGACAGTGAGCGTATCCACGTGCTTTTCCGCAAAGCCGATCAGCGCTTCCGCCAGCTGGCAAAGAGCCTTGTTGCAGAGCAGCAGGCGTTCCCTGAGCGCCATGCGCGCCATGGTTACGCCCATATCATTATTGCTGCGGGCAATGTGCAGGTTGCCTGCCATCTCCCCCGCTTTTTGAAGAAGCTGCTTTTCCACTGTTACATAGGAAAGCGTCAGATAGCCCTGAGAATCCCGCGGCAGCTCGTCCACGCTGTAATCCCGGAGCGCTCTGGCGATCTGTGCCGCGTTTTTTGAGGAGATGATGTTTGTTTCAGCCAGCATAACCAGGTGCGCCTTGTGGATCTGCATCTGGTGCCTGAACTGTTCCAGTGAATTCGGATGAATCAAAGACCGGCCCCGCCTTTCTTCATGCCATTCTTTTCATAAAGAACAGCAGCGGATCCGCTGCTGTTCTTTTTTTCATTCGTCACACATCAAAAATCTCGGCGGTTTCCCACATCTGCGCGTAGGGGCTCTTTTCCCATGCCTCCAGATCGAGCAGCCCCATGCCCATGCCGTATCCGGCCTCACTGCCGTGAATATTGAGCATGAAGGCGAGCCATTTGCCGTCAGGGCTGACATTGGAGTTGCTGGCGCGCCACGGGTAATAATCGATCATGCGGGTCATGCGCACGCGGCGGCCGCTTCCGTCCAGCGCCAGCTTCCACAGATCCGTCGTGGTTCCTCCCATGCCAAGGTCTCTGGAGGACTCGAGACAGGTGTACTTTTCGTCGGGGAAAATCCCTTCGCACTCATTATGGATGCCGTGCTCACGGATCATGACCTTCACTTCGCCGGTCTCGATGTCCACCGTCTTGACGGAACAGTAATAGTCTTCGCGGCGTTTCGCGTTCACGTTGCTGTATTCAGCCATCATGATGTGGGTATCGTCCAGAAGGAAGTCCTGCGGTTCAGGCTCGAAGCCCTTGCCCGCGCGGTAGATCACCTTGGGCTCGGCAAGCCTCGCTCCGTTTTCATCGATGATGAGATCCTGCACGCGGACTTCGAAATCGCCTTCCGCAAACAGTTCCGGATACTGCTCATGGCCTACGGAATAGGTGATCTTGTTGCGGAAACGGGAAACGCCGATGCCTTCAAAAATACGCTGTCCCAGCGGATAGGGCGGGTTTTTGGCGTCCTTATCCATGAACCAAAGCTCGGATTCCACTTTGCGGCTGGTGTAGCGGTCCTTGAAAACCTTGGGACCGATCAAAAGATAATCGCCGGTGGGCAGGAACAGCACGCGCAGGAAGGAATGGTGATCGCCGTTGTTCTTGGTCAGGTTCTTCACCGCGCGGGTCTTTAAATCGATTTCGCAGATGTCGCCGTAGTTGCTTTCCACGAAAGCAATGCGCTTTCCATCAGGAGACCAGTAGGGGCGCTCGCCGTAATCAAGCAGTTTCTGATGGAATTCCGGGGGATTATCCAGAGGGAAGGGGTAGGAAGCTCTCTCGTTGGGCGTATGGTTTGGCATAAAGACACCTCCGTTCAATTTTATACCTTGTTTGCCTTCGTGTGAATCCAGAAGTACGGCATATCCTGCTGCGGATGATACAGGCCCGGCAGAATGGCCGTTTCGTTTTCAGCCGTTACAGCGGCGAAATAAACGATCAGATCCCATTTTTCCTCGATGTATTCTCCGGGCACGGTGGCCTTCCACACGCCATGATCCCACCGCATTTCCTGCCCGCGGTACTGATAGTCATACTGATTGGTATGGCGGTAGAACATTTTCGCCGATACGAAACCGGACATGTCAGAAGGAGCAAAGCTTACCGTAAGGTCTTCCCCGGCGGCGCACGCTTCCGGCACATCAAATACCGCGCGTCCATCCGGGATCTGCGCAAGGGGCGCGAAAACGGGAACGGCATCATCGGGGCGGATGCCTTCCTGCGCCAGCAGTTCCGTCAGGCGGTCCAGGTCAGGCTGCACCTCGTTGACCATACGGTCGCTCCAGTTTCCGCGGCGCTGATAGCCGTCGCCGATATTGAACACCAGATCACGGGCATAGTGAGCGTCGCCAAGCGCTGACAGCGCCTGCCAGTGGCGGGAGGCTTCCTTCATATGCGTATAGCTTCTGGCCAGGCAGTCCCTGCAGCCGTTTTCCTTGTACAGGCAGAGGTAATAGGCCGCGCCGGCTTTCCAGCAGTGGAACAGGGCAAGCTCGGAAAGCATGGTGAAATCCACTTCCGTTGCCTGGAACTCATGATTGTCGGGAATGACGCTGCGTGCCTCCGCCAAGGAAGTCAGCGTCTGACAGGCCAGCGAGTAGTACCAGTTCCGCACCTGCATCTGGCTGTACTTGTAAACGGGTTTTTGGCTGTTTCTGCATTGAATGTCTTCTTCAATGCCTGCAAACAGCTGCTCGTCGCTGGGCAGGGAGGAGGCGTAGTCAAACTCGCGGATGGTATCCTGCATCGAGTTTTCACGAAACAGACCGGCCCCGGCAAACAGCTCCGGCATATAGTGCATGGTTGGATGAACGGGCATGTGCACCGAGGCCAGAAGCGGCATGATTTTGCTGGCGGTTTCATAGGCCCGCGCCATGGCTTGCGCGCCTTTGCCGAAGCGGCGGCGCATTTCCCGCATCCAGACATCCGGGTCCGTCCGTGTGTTGTACCACATGCGTCCGAAAACCAGATATTCCATCCAGTAGCGCTGATCTTCAAACGGATAGCAGCGCATGGTTTCGCTGGTATGCAGAGGCCAGAAAGCGCCGGGGATCATCTGATGCCCGCCCTTTATGCTGAGCGGCTCGTCAAACGTCATGCCTATGCCGCCGGCCAGCATGGCGGATTTTGCCAGCCGCCTGGCATTTTCATGGGATCCCCACAGGAAAAGATTGCAATTGGTAAAGGTCCATACCCTGAAAAGAATATCATAGGCATGCGGCCTGGCCAGAAGATCATCGTAGGAATAACGGCGCGCAGAATTTTTGTCCGGCAGGTGGCGGATCTCTTCCGTACGCAGACGGGAAATGTGGTAGGGGAGCGGATTGATCTCACACCAGTATTTGGTAGGCACCGTCACATCCAGGCCCCGGTGCATGGCATGCTCAATCATGGCGTCGGTCAGGCCCTTGGCGCGCAGATCGATCTTGGTATGCCGGCCGGGACGCGCGTCGGCAACGGCATCGATCAGCGCGAACCAGAACTTTTCCGCCGTGCCTATCCCCTCCCCGCGCACACCGGCCTCAAAGTTGACCCGGTACTGCAGGCCGTCGATTTCCGGGCATACGCGCAGCAGCGTTGAAACGCCTTTTGCACAGTATTCCGTCAGCTCCCCGGCATCTTCAGGCAGGTTTTCCAGCAGGGACTCCTGCGCGTCATTCCATGGAAGCTGCTGCCAGATGGCAAAGATGAATTCAATGCCATACCGGTGTGCCGTACGGCCGATTCTGCGCAGCGCTTCTGTCAGCTCCGCCCGCTTTTCGGCGCCGAAACCCCGGGCGGCAATCTGTTCAAAGCCATCCACCGGAAACAGGAACGGATAGGGAGGGGAAAAATAGGCCGTATCAAAACCGGTGACCAGAGTAAAGCGATTGAGCCGGCTGCGGGCCAGCCGCTGCATATGATCCTCCCAGAAATCCTCATGGAGCAGCCACTGCTCGTCGCGCGTGCTGGTCAGAAACCTGTCCGAACCGCGAACGGCAAGATCCGGATATTCCTGGGTATCTGCAACAGCGCACAGCGCTTCCGGTCCGTCGCAGCGGACGCGGTCTGCCAGCTCCATCAGGGCATACATCAGCCCGCGGCCGTCTGTGCCTGCGGCAATGAGCAGGGCGACGCCATCGGAATGCACATTCCGGAAAATAACGCCCTCCGGCCCGTTTCCGGGATGCACGCCGTTTTCACTCAGCAGATGGGCAATCAGCTGCTCGCTGCACAGCCCATAAAGGATATTGACATCGGC
>CAZQAM010000172.1:4635-4885 GCA_964591355.1 uncultured Oscillospiraceae bacterium | reverse complement strand
AGGGCGGAAAAGACGCCCGAAGATTCAATGTTTTAGACGCGAAATAGTATCATACAAAAAAACCCGTTCCCGGAAAGGAAACGGGCGATCAGAGCGCCGTTGCTCAGGCATCACAGATCCATCCCCGGCAGGCAGGTCACCGTGCGCACAAAGACGCCGCCAAGCCGCTTCATCAGGGCGGCCTGGGGAATATTCCTGCGGAAAACGTGGGTGTACATCATGGTAGATCGGAAGAGCACACGTCTGAACT
>CAZQAM010000172.1:0-4625 GCA_964591355.1 uncultured Oscillospiraceae bacterium | reverse complement strand
GGACGCCGCGCCGATGAGCTGCCGGGCCAGGCCCTGGCGCCGCATATCGGAGCGGGTATAGATCATCAGCAGCGTGGCGTTGGCCTTGGCGCCCGTAATGACACAATCACACAAAGGCTGGCCCCCGCGGTAAAAGCCCAGGGCCATAAAATGCTGCTGCTGCTGCCACAGTTGCAGATAATCCCGGGTGATGGGCTGGATGCGCTGGGCATTGATCCTTTGCAGGAAAGCGTTCTGGGACATTTCGTCCCCCAGCGGCACGGAAGCGAACTCCATGCCCATGGGCGCCCGGGCCAGGCCCTCCGGCGGCAGGAAACGCAGCATGTCTTCCCCGTCGTCATTTTTCATGCCCACCGATTCGTAAAACCGCAGCATATCCAGATTGTCCGGCGTCACCTGGGCATACAGCCGGGCCGGCAGATTGGGCGTCATGGCCCTGAGCTGCTCTCCCCGGGCCAGCAGCGCGCCGAACATCAGCGCCCGGGCCGAAGGCTGGGTATCGATCTGGATGAAAAGATGGTTGGGGCGCTCCGGATACATTTCCCCCTGAAAAAACTGCACCACATACCCCGTGCCCATGCCCACCTGCTGGTCATTGGCCACAAAAAACACGTTCTCCGGCGCGATCCCCTGGAACGGCGCCTGCGGATGGGTAATTCGCATACAAATCCCCTTGTTCAATATACTTTTCCCTTGTTTTCCATGCGGCGGACCGCGCTTTTACTGCCATTCGATCCCGGCGTAATTGCCGCTGGGCGTCAGGTCATACATCACCCGGCGCACCTGGGGCAATTCCCGCAGAATCCTTTCCACCGTGTTCTCCGTCACTTCATAAGGCAGCCGCGCGGCATAGGCCAGGCTGCGGTCGCTGGCGTGAATGGCCCGCAGGCAGATCACATACTTTTCTTCGCTGCCGGGCAGCAGAGAGAGCACCGCAAAATACTGCCACAGCCTTTTGCTGACGCCGGAACGCTGCACTTCCCCCCGGAAGACCGCGTCCGCTGTGCGGAGCACCTTCAGCCTTTCCGGCGTTACCTCGCCCATGATCCTCAGCGCCAGCCCGCTGCCGGGAAAAGGCTGGCGGGATACGATTTCCGGAGGGATGCCCAGATAATCCCCCATACGCCGGATCTCATCCTTGAAAAGTTCCCTCACCGGGCGGATTTCCGGCACGCTTTCATCCGGCATGATCGGCCGGCTGATCTGGCCCGTCATGATGTCGTTGTAGCAGGTGCCCCGGATCGCCGCGTCAAACGGCCCCATCCGGCTGATGGCGTCCTGGAGAATGCCATGGATCAGCCCATCGATCACCCTTTGCTTTTCCTCCGCCCCCTTGACGCCCTTCAAAGCCTGAAGAAAGCGCTCTTCCGCGGATACGCGGGTGATGTCCATGCCGATCTGATCCCGATAGAAAGCCAGAAAATCTTCGCTCTCATGATCCCGGAGCAATCCGGTATCCACAAACACGCATTTCAATTGCCTGCCCAGGGCCTTGTAAGCCAGCAGGGCGCTGACGCCGCTGGTAATGCCGCCGGTCATGGAGCATACCGCGCGGCCGTCTCCCACCACCCGGCTGATTTCTTCCACCGCCCGGGTCACAAAGGCATCCTCATCCCACCAGGTGGTGCATCCGCACACGGAAAGAGCAAAATTCCTCAGCAGCATGGCGCCTTCCATATCATTGCGCTCTGCCTGGAACTGAATGCCGTACAGCGGCAGGGATTCATGGGCAAAGCCCACCGTCACATCCTCCGCCCGGCAAAAGGAAAACATCTGCGGCGTCAGGGAAAACCGGCGGACGCACTGCAGCAGCCTTTCGCAGTTTTCCACGCCTTCCGTCAGCACGCAGGGCTGATAGGTCAGGGGCCGCACCGCGCCCTGCAGTACTTTTTCTCCCGCCTGGCCGCCCAGGGCCTCCAGCAGCAGCGCCGCCGCATCCCCCAGCGCCAGCAGCGGAATGCCCGACTGGATCACCCGCATATCCAGCCCCGCGGGGTCTTCCCCGGTCACGCCGCCGCTGAGCACCAGGCCCATGGGCTCCTGCTCCCGGATTTCTTCCAAGCGGATATCTCCCGGAACGATTTTGCAGAAAATCCTCTCGGACCGCAGTTTTCGGGTCACGACCCGGCTGGCCGCATCATCAAAATTCAGCACCAGCACCATATCTCGCATGGCTTTGTTCCCTCCTCAGCCTTTGAAGACAAACAGAAAACCATTTGATATTCGACAGCCTTGCCGGAAACTCCTGCTCAGAGGACAGGCGTCAATCCTGATCCACCCAATTGCCCGGGTTATCCGCGGATTGCTCATACACCAGCTGCTTCAGATACAATTGCGTGGCATGATCGGCGATGCCGGTTTCCGCCGCGCCCATTTGCCGCTGCACGGTTTTGATGCAGCGCTCGGTGATGGCGCCGTACTGGCCCGTGATTTTCTGGCCCTGGGGAAAGAGCCCGGCGTCAGCCAAATCCCGCTGCAGCGCTTCCACCTTGACGCCTTTATTGCCAAAGCGCATCACGATATCCGCCACATCCTGCACAGTGCCGTAGCCCAGAATGGCCCAGTAATCCAAAGGATAGCTGTTTTGCACCACGGTGTCCCTGATTTCGGCAAAGGGGCTGTTGCCCTCGATCACATGCACCTGGCAGCGGCCCTCCGCGTCATAGGCGCAGTATTCCACCATGGCCACATGGGTGGTATCCCAGGTGGCGGCATTGGAGAGGAACATCCAGTCCCCCGGCTGAGGCACATAGCTGTTGGGGGCCATGGGCGATGTCTGTCCCTTGTACCACTGGGTGCCCCAGCCCCGCACGATGCCCCGGCGGGCCACGTAGCGGCCTTGATTCAAAAACCAGTCCCGGCCCGTATTGTTGCCGGTATAATTGGGAAACTGCTTATCCAGCATTTTCACCTGATGGGTCTTATCGGTCTGGTCGACGCACCAGCACAGGAATTCGGCGCACCACTCGGCGCTGGGGTCTCCGGCCCAGGCGCCGTATTTGGTGGCATTGTTCCTGCCCTCCGCGGTGCCCAGCTCCCCCCGGGCGGTTTCCAGCAGCCATTGCGTATATTCCGAAACGGGATAGGCGGGCTCGATCCGCTGTTCCTTCGCCGTTTCTTCCGCCGCGCAGGGCACGATCAGGCATACCAGCACGCACAGGCAGCACAGCAGCGTCCGTTTCATCAGGCGGACAGCCTCCTTTCAAAAAGCGGAATACGGGACCGGAGAAAATCTCCGGTCCCGAACAGATCGGGGTCACGCGTTGTCGTCACCCTGGTTCTGATGCCTCTCGGACCGGCGGTGGCGCTGGGGCGCCGTCTGCGCGGCGGCCTCTGTCTTTCCGGCAGCATGGTTCCCTTCCGCGGCGGGTCTGAACACCTGCGTATCCTGTTTCGCCGCCGCGGTCTGGTTCTCCTTTGCAAAGCCGGTTTCAGCCGTCTTTGCCTGCGCCGGCTGATGGGCTGTCAATGGCCGGAATGCCTGGGTTTCCTGTCCAGCGGCGGTGTTGCTTCCCGGCGCCGCCGTCTGCGATCCCGCCGGCCGGACGGGCTGGTAGGCCGCCGTATTCTGCTGGACGCTCTGGCCCGCGGCAGGCCGGACAGCCGGCCGGGGCGCTCCGCCCTGAGGCGGCATAAACGGCGCGCTCTGCGCGGGATAGGAAGCGCGATTGGCAGGGGTTCCAGGGTTATTCTGGGCTGCCCGCATCTGGGGCTGCTGGGCCCCCGCCCGGGCCTGACGCGCCTGCTGGGCGCGCATGGCCTGGCGCCGACGCTCATTCTTCACTTTGATGGTATAGGCATAGTACGCGCCTCCGCCGCCCACCGCGGCCAGCGTCAGCAGCACCCAGGGCCAGGCGGAGCCGCCCTGCCGGGTGGTGGCAGGCACGGGAGTGTTATCCGCCGTGGGATCCACCGGCGCGATTTCGGCGGTGGGCTCCGGCGTGGGCTCTTCCGTGGGCGCGGGGGTGGAGATCCTCTCGGGATCGGGGGTCGGGGTAGCGTAGGGATTGAAGGGCTCGTAGGAAGGCGACAGGGCGGGATTCTGCCACACCGTCTGGTTGTAATCCTCCACCGGCTGGATCTGGGAGGAGGCGTTGCCGGAGGTGCTGTTCCCATCGGTATTGGCGTTGATGTATTCCTCACTCTGGAGGAAGTCCGTCAATTCGCCCATGGAGAGCACCTTGAAGTAACTGCCGGCAATCCAGCCCTCTGTTCCGGCCTGGCTGACGTGATACCACATGCCTTCCTCATTGACCGTGCTGCCCAGCACCAGCGCAAACGCATAGTTGTCCAGCAGCCGGATCCGGGCGGACTGGGTACTGGGCTCGGATCGCAGGTTCACCTTGCCGCTGCTGCTGGTCACATGGCCGTAACTGGACAGGCTGGATTCCGTGATCGGTTCAGGCGTGGCGTCGATCACCGGTTCGGGGGTCTGCATGCTTTCGATGAGGGCCTGCTCATAGGCATAGCTTTCTTCTTCGCTGAGCATGCGCAATTGGTCCTCCCGGATGAAGCCCCACTGGCCGCCATATCGCACCACATGCCAGACAATGCCGTTATCATAGCTCTGTCCCTGCACATCGGCCACGGCCATGTAAGGCAGCAGATCCAGGATTTCCGCGTTG
>CAZQAM010000171.1:2869-4890 GCA_964591355.1 uncultured Oscillospiraceae bacterium | reverse complement strand
GGTGACTGGAGTTCAGACGTGTGCTCTTCCGATCTGATTGTGCAGGGCGTTCTGCACAGCCTTTTGTGTGATCTCATGGAATTCGATGCGGCAGGGGGAGGAGGGATCCATGCCCAGGGTCTGGGCCAGATGCCAGGAAATGGCTTCCCCTTCCCGGTCAGGGTCGGTGGCGAGATAGATCCGGGAAGCCGCCTTGGCTTCCTTGCGGATCTTGGTGAGGATCTTGCCCCGGCCATGAATGGTGATGTATTTCATTTCAAAATTCCTGTCCGGGTCCACGCCCAGCTGGGATTTGGGCAGATCCCGCACGTGGCCCTGGGAGGCTTCCACTTTGTAGCCCCTTCCCAGGAATTTTGCGATCGTGCGCGCTTTCGCGGGGGATTCCACGATGATCAGTTTAGCAGATGCAGCCACAGTTATCTATCCTCCGTTTTCTTAGCGGCAAAGGGCGTAGGCCCTTCCGGCCCGGCGCTGAATTTTGCCGCTGATTTCCAGAATGGTAAGCCTTGCGCTGAGTTCCCCGGCGTTCAGGCCGGTGAGCGCGATCAGCTCTTCCAGGGTTTTTTCTTCCAGAGCGAGCGCCTTCAGGATGGGATCCGAGGGCTCTGCTTCCCGCAGGGGATTTTCCTGATCCGGCGTTTTACTGTTCCAGCCCATCTCCTCCAAAATATCCCTGCCGCAGGTGCAAAGATGGGCGCCTTCCCTGAGCAGCTTCAGGGGCAGTTCGCTGCCGGGGGCATCCACATTCCCCGGCAGGGCGAATACCTCGCGGCCCTGATTCAGCGCGTAGTTGATGGTGGAATGGGTGCCGCTGCGCAACTGGGCTTCGATGAGAAGCACCGCGCCGGACAGGCCGGAAATGATCCGGTTCCGCACCGGAAAATGATAGCTGAGAGGCTTTGCGTCCGGCGCGAGCTCGGATATCAGCGCTCCGCCGCTGCCGACGATCTGCTCCGCCAGCTTTCTGTTTTCCGGTGGATAGACGTCGCTGAGGCCGCTGCCCAGAACCGCTGCCGTAGTCCCGGCAGCGGACAGCGCTCCTTCGTGAGCCGCCGCGTCGATGCCCCGGGCCAGGCCGCTGATGATGGCAGCGCCCTGCTGCGCCAGCTCCGCAGCGATGCGCCGGGCGTGGGACAGGCCGTAACGGGTGGCGCTGCGGGAGCCGACAATGGCCACGGCAGGCTGGCTGTCGGGCGGCAGGATGCCCCTGCAGAAAAGCACATCCGGGGGATGATCGATGGAAGAGAGCAGCGCCGGATAATCGGAGTCTCCCAGGAACACCGCCCGGGCGCCCAGCTTTTCCAGGCTGCGCAGTGTGCCTTCGCAGCGGGTTTCCCGGGCGCTGTGCAGGGCGGTATAAGCGTTATCTCCCAGCATGGAACGAAAATCCGGGGAAAAGACGTCCCAGAGCTGCTCCGGGCCGCCCAGCTGCTGCTTCCATTCCTGCAGCCTGTTCCAGGCGTTCATGGGCGCGCACTGCAGCCAGATGCGGGAAAGCTTCTCTTTCGTGTAATCCACGGTGTTCTCACGCTCCCCAGTATTTGCTGTCCAGCGCCCGGTACTGCAGGGCTTCCGCAATGTGGGCGGGCAGAATATCCTTTTCTTCCGCCAGATCGGCAATGGTGCGGGCCGTTTTGATGATGCGGGAGTACGCCCGCATGCTCATGCCCATCTGCTCCACCGCCCGGGTCAGGAGCGCCTGGGATTCTTTGGACAGTGGGCACAGCTCTTTCAGCGCCGCTGCACCCATCTGCGCGTTGCAGCGAAGGCGCGCCGGGGCCAGACGGGCCAGCTGTCTTTCCCGTGCTTTCTGCACCCGGGCGCGGACGGTTTCGGAGGACTCGGCGGCAGCGGAAGACGCGATCTCGCTGACCGGCACGGCGTCCACTTCCACCTGCAGGTCGATGCGGTCCAGCAGCGGGCCGGAAATGTGGCTCAGATACCGGCGGATGGCGTATTCCCCGCAGCGGCAGGCCCGGACCCTGCTCCCATAATAGCCGCAGGGGCAGGGGTTCATGCCG
>CAZQAM010000171.1:0-2859 GCA_964591355.1 uncultured Oscillospiraceae bacterium | reverse complement strand
AAAGATAGGTGGCTCGGGCGTGGACCCGGGAGACGGTGACAAAGCCGTCTTCCAGGGGCTGACGCAGCGCTTCCAGAGTGCTGGGCGCGTATTCCGGCAGTTCATCCAGGAACAGGATGCCGTTGTGAGCCAGGGAGATTTCGCCGGGCCGGGCGTCGCTGCCGCCGCCGATCAGGGCAGGCGGGGAAACGGCGTGATGGGGCGAGCGGAAGGGCCGTTCAGTGAGCAGGCCCTGGCCCGGACGCAGCAGCCCGGCCACGGAATGGATGCGGGTGGTTTCGCAGGCTTCGTCGAAGGTCATCCGGGGCAGAATCCCGGGCAGGGCCCGGGCCAGCATGGTTTTGCCGCTGCCGGGCGGGCCCACCAATAACAGGTTATGAAATCCGGCTGCGGCGATTTCTGCGGCGCGTTTGGCGCCCTGCTGGCCCTGAATCAGGCTGAAATCCACATTGGGCACGCTGCGGGCCAGGGAATCGCCGTACGGCGTCTGGATCTGGGCGCTCAAAGGCTCCCGGCCGCTCAAATGGCCCAGCACCTGGGAAAGATTCCGGGCGGGATACACCAGCATCCCGGAGAGGGACTGCACTTCCGCGCCGTTTTCCCGGGGCAGGATCACGCTCTGGATGCCGCAGGCGCGGGCGGCGATGACCATCGACAGAGCACCCCGCACAGGCAGCAGCGTTCCGTCCAGGGAGAGTTCGCCCATCAGCAGGGTCTTTTCCAGCCCGGGCAAAGCCGCCTGCCGGCTGGCGGCGATGATGGATACGGCAATGGGCAGATCAAAGGCGGCGCCTTCTTTGCGCAGATCCGCCGGGGCCAGATTGACGGTGATTTTCCCGCCCGGCATGGCATAGCCGGAATTGCGCAGGGCGCCGGTTACCCGGTCCCTGCTTTCCCGCACGGCGGCGTCGGGCAGGCCCACCATCACGAATCCGCCCATGCCGCCGGTCACATCGGTTTCCACCCATACGGGCTGCCCTTCGGTGCCCTGCAGGGCAAAGCATACGGTGCGTGCCAGCACGCGCCTCACCTCGCTTGTTTTTTCATCAGTACCAGATCCACCGGGGGAACCACTGCATGGCGTCCAGCCAGCGGGTGGACACGGTCATGCCGCTGGCATAGGGGAAGAAGGCGGCAAACAGAACGCCGGCTGCAGCCAGCAGCGCGATGACCGCGGCTTTGGCAGCCTTTTCTTTGCGTTCGCCCAGCTGATCCAGGCACAGCAGCGCGCAGAGGATAATAAAAGGCACGCTGGGAAAGTAGTGGTAAATGTAGGTTCCCCGGGGCACCGGCACCCAGGGCAGGTACTGAGCCAGGAAACAGATCAAAAGCAGCGCGAAACGGGGATCGTCATCCGGAGCGTACAGGGACAGGGCGTGGTTCTTTTCGTCATAATGCCGCCGGACAAACAGGAAGCACACCCCCAGCAAGCCTGCCAGTCCCGTCCACCACACGGCGGGATTGCCCAGCGCCATGATGGTGGAAGCGGTGCCTTCTGCTTCCAGGCTGCCGGAATAGTACCACATGGGTTTTGCGATCACCGGCCACTGATACCAGGGGGAATAGAAGTAGTGGTCCATCCCCAGCCCCGGGGTGGAATGATAGGCCAGCATATGCTCCGCCGCCCTGACGACTTTCTGGACCGTTACGCCGCCCTCCCGGGCGAAATAGGGAATGTAGGAAGCGTAGTATACCAGCAGGGGAACGGCTACGAAGAAAATCAGGCAGCTGCATACCGTCAGGATCAAAGGCCGGATGCCCGGATCCTGCCAGAGAGGCGGCAGCGCGGCGGGGATGCGGCTGGCCGTGGCTTTTCTTTTTTCCTTGCTGTTTTCGTGCGCTTCGGCCAGACGGTTTTTCCGCTGCTCCACGGCCACGCGCCCGCGCCGCCAGATCCCGTAAAAGAAGATCACGGCCAGGCCCGCCCCGGCGTAGCAGCCCGTCCATTTGCTGGCGATGGCCAGGCCCATGAACAGGCCGGAGAGCCCAAGGGGAAGCAGCGACCGGCGAAGCGTCACATCCGGCCCGTCCAGGAAGAACCACCGCAGCATGAAATACACGGACCAGATGATGAACAGCACCACGAAGCTGTCAATGGTGGCGATGCGGGTCTGGGTGAAATGCATCAGGTCAAAGGCCATCAGCCCCATGGCGGCGACGCCGCCCCAGGATTTCCTGATCAGCAGCCTGCCCAGCAGATACATGCCCGGCAGCATCATGATGCCGGCAAAGGCCCCCGCGAAGCGCCAGCCGAAAGGCGTCATGCCGAAAAGGGCGATGGCGGCGCTCATGAGCAGTTTGCCAAGAGGCGGATGGGTGGTTTCATACACCGGCAGGCCATGCAGATGCTCGTATGCCGTGCGGGCGTGATAGATTTCGTCAAAGTAAGTGGAGTTATACCAGCTGGGCTCTCCCTCCAGCGTATCCTGCTCATCGGTGAGGAAGGGCAGGGTTTCATTGTTCATGGGCTCTGCCGCTGACTGATCCTCCATAAGCTCTCCGCTTTCCGCGTACCGCAGCAGCACGGAATCGGTGACGGCCCGGATGGGCAGCACTTCACTGGTTTCGGCGTCCCGGATCAGCACTTCAAAGAGCGTCAGTTCCGGGAACTGGCTGACGAGGCGCACGTACCGGCCGTGCATTGCGGCGCCCCGGGCGTCCGGAGAGGCGGGGCCGGAAGCGTATTTCCAGTTGAAGCAGTCGTAGGTGGTGCCGCTTCTAACGGAGCCGGAATAGCCGCTTTCCCAGGTTTCCCCGTCCACGCTGGTCTGGATGTCAAATTCTGCGCTTTCCCAGTCGCTGCGCCAGTGGAAGAGATCGGAAGAGCACACGTCTGAACTCCAGTCACCGCTCATTATC
>CAZQAM010000170.1:2094-4898 GCA_964591355.1 uncultured Oscillospiraceae bacterium | reverse complement strand
CAGGCCCAAGCTTTTTACTTCTCAGTAAATGACCTGCTCCGCGCCGGGCATCTCCCTGAGCCGCCCGGCCAAAGAGCGGTTTCCCCCAGACCCCTTTCCGAGAAAGGCACATGGGGGAATACAGCACAGTTATTTCAAGAGGATTCACTGATACTCTTTATCTTTTAACGATTGCATACTCGGCAGCAGAAAGATCCTTCGCCTTGCGGCTCAGGATGACAAACAGAGAGGACACCGCTTTCCATGTCATCCTGAGCGTCAGCGAAGGATCTTTCGGATGAGTACATTCAATCTTTTGGAAATAAAACAGCATAAAGCATTCCATGGCGGTCTCTTTGGTACTTTATCTGCCTTCAGAGAAAGTACACGTCTCTCCTCAATGAAAAACCCCGGAATGATCCGGGGTTATTTCTTTGGAGCCCTGCTCCTGAATCACTTGAACTTGATGCTCCCGAAATACTGCTTCATCTGCTGATCGGTGAGGCCGAAGAACTTCTGCGTCTCCTGCAAAAGCAGGGTGCGGCGGTCGGTTTTCCAGTCCTTGACAAAGTACCGGATATCCTTGACCCCCTTGTTCCACGCGCCTACGGTATTGGGCCAGTCCTTCTGGCTCGCCTTCAAATCGTGCTGGACTTCCTTATTCAGTTTGTCCAGAATGCCGTGCACCCGCTTCGTTTCGAAGGTATGCTTCATATGGTAGGCGAGCCTCTCCAGGAACATCTGCCGGAAGCCCTTGTTCTTCAGGAGGGAGCGGATCACCACGTTGTTGTGCTCCGGGGTATCGTAGAGCTGGTAGGTATATTTGTCCAGGCCGATGTTTTTGTCCCTGTACTGGAACGCCCAGTCCATATCATAAATCACGATGCGCCACCGGGGATCCCCGCTGCCGCGGGAGCGCACATAGCGAATGTTGGGATGGTCGCTGTCCCCGGTATAGGGCCGCCAGATAAAATAATCCATAAAGCTCATGACGTCGATCTGTTTTTCCACGTATTCATAGTTTTTCTGGTCGGCCAGGCTGTTCTTCCGGCAAAAATCCACCAGCGCCAGCCAGTCCTTCCCGCTGCCTATCTTGACCTCCTCCGCGGAGTATATCATGTCCACCTGCTTTTCATCGCCTCCCAGATGATTGACGATGAAATTGGCATTCACGTGCTCCCGCAGGAAATAAACGCCGTAGTAGGTCTTCCCGATAAACAGGTTCACCGGCCGGTAGCGCTGGTAGAGCACCTGGGGGCATTCGTCCTTGCCCAGGGCGGTGCCCATGATATCATAAACCGCGATGCCGGATGTGCCCAGCCGCAGCACCAGGGAATCGAAGGAAGCAACGTCGAAATCGTCAAACACCTGGCATTCCAGGGTATCCTTGCCGTATTTGTTGCTGAAGGAAATCTTCCATCCCCGGTTTTTCAGTTTCCTTGAAGACTGGCCCGCAATGCTGAGCCCGCAGTCCTGGGAAAACTTCAAAGTGCCGTCGGCCTCCAGGAAGGTGATCACGGCGGGCACTTCCAGGTCCCGGTCCTGCACATTCTGAAGCAAGCCCCGCTGCCGGTCGGTCATATCGTTCTGCTCCACCGAAACGGTAACGGTGGGCAGGGTATATTTCTTGGTATCGAAGCGGTAAACCGCCGTCACCGGCTGGGAAGGCACCGCCCCCTTCGGCATGGCCCGCACCCGCAGGGTGGTGGTATTCTGAATGGTGATGGGCTTTTTATACTCTTTGGAGGCAGTGGTTGGCACGGTGCCGTCCAGGGTGTAATAAATAGGCCCCTGGCCGGTGACTTCCACCGTAAAGGCATTCTTGCAGCCTCCCCTGGACGCCACAGACAGCGCGGGCTTTTCCGCCACGGAAGAAAGAGGCGTATGGTTTGCGCTGCCCAGCGTGGGGGCGGCAAAATATCCGGTCACGCCGTTCTTCCGGCCGTAGGATACATCCACCGTCACCGGGGGGATATTCAGCGCGTCCACGATTCCCCGGCTTTTGTGGGAAAGGTACACCTTTTCTCCCCCGGCGGACAGCTTGAAACCGGTATGCCGGTCATCTTTCGCCTCGGTGCAGAAAAAGGTATAGTATTCGCCGGCTTTCAGAGTGACCTTCGGCAGATGGTACATTTGAGGTTTCTTCCGGTCGTCGGACAGATAATAATCCGACAGGACGATATCGGTCTTTCCCGCGTTATAAATCTCCAGCACATCGGCGCACAGATCGCTGCTTTTCCACACCGACTTGAAATTGCCCGGCAGCGCTTCCGACAGGATCAGGCCGCCGGAAACGTGACGGTGCCACTCCGCCGCGCCCTCGGATGTATTGGGATACCCCGGGGACGGCACGTAGGACAGCCCTTCTTCCCTGAGCCACACCCGGTCGCTGCTTTCCGGCAGGACCACCGCATCCACCGTCTGCCCCGCCGCGTCCAGGACGGCCACGGCGCAGCCGGCTTTGGACAGGGAGGGGATCTGCTTCCCGTCGCAGACCAGCACGGCGTACGCCCCGGCTTCCACCGTCTGATCCGGCAGGGAAACCTTTTTCCGGCCCACCTGCAATTGATAATCCCGCAGATTGACGGCCGCGCCGCCGGCGTTGTAAACCTCCAGGTAATCCTGAAAATCCAGCGTCCACACAAAATCGTTGTCAGCGCAGGCTTCGCTGATGATCAGCCCGGGCGCCGCCTCTTCCGCCGCCGCGCACACAGAGAGCGCGACGAGCAGGGCGGCCATTGCCAGCAAAAAAAACAGTGCCTTTTTCATTGAAACTCCTTGCAAGAAAAATTGCCGCCGTATCTTCGGCCCGCCAGCTCCTCCCC
>CAZQAM010000170.1:0-2084 GCA_964591355.1 uncultured Oscillospiraceae bacterium | reverse complement strand
GCTGTTTCAGGGAAATATCCGGAATCCCCGTCACTCGCTTCCGCTGCGGAAGCCCTTGCCGATGATCTCAGAAGAGGTGGTGATGGTGATAAAGGAATTGGGATCCGCCGCCCGGACGAAAAGCTGCAGCCGGATGGCCTGGGAGCGGTTCACCACGGTCATGACGATCTTTCTGTTTTTGTGGGTATAGCTGCCTTCCCCCACGGTGACGGTAGCGGAATGGTGCAGCTTGTTCATGATGAAATCGCAGATGGGCTCCGGATCGTCGGTGATGATCTGGAATACCTTGCAGGTGCGCAGATTATCCATCACCTGGTCCACCAGCACCGATTTGAGGAACAGCCCGAAGAGGGAAAACAGCCCCGTTTCCATGCCGAATACGAAACACGCCCCCACTGCCACCAAAAGATCCGCCAGGCCCAGGGCCAGGCCGATATTCATGTGAGAGAATTTCTTCACCAGCATGGCGATGACGTCGGTGCCGCCGGAGGAGGCGTTGGCCTCAAACAGCAGCGCGGCGCCCACAGAAGGCACCCCCACGGCAAACATGAGCTCCAGCACGGGCTGGCTGGTCATGGGCGTGTTCATGGGCACCGCCCGCTCGAAAAAGAGGGTGATCAGGGAATACAGAACGGTGGAATACGCCGTGCGGATGCCAAAGCCCCGGCCCAGGAACGCCGCCCCCACCAGCAGCAGCGCGATGTTGAGGATCAGGTTCATGGTGGCGGTGGAAACCGCGGGAAAAAACCGGTTCAGCATAATGGAAATGCCGCTGACGCCGCCGGTGGTGAAATGATTGGGAAACTTGAAAAAATACACGCCCACCGCCGTCAGCACGGTGCCCAGGTTCAGATAGACCGCCATCTTCCACCAGGCCGGCGAAAACAGCTTCTTTTCGTTTCCCGCGTTCATGGTCCATCTCCCTCCGGCAGCCATCGGCACAAACCACGCGTTGCCATTTCCTACTTTACACCATTTTTCTCAATCCCGCAACCGGCAGCGGGCAAAAAACCCATTTTTCCCCTTTTCCTGCGAAAAAATGACACTTGAGACGAAAAAACGTATTTTTGGGCGCCTTCAGGTAGCGCCACGTCCCCTGCCTGTGCTATACTGTACCCGTCACAAGGACAAAGGAGGACAAACCATGAGCAACAAGGCAATCAAGCATCTGATCATCACGGGCTTCATTCTGGTGCTGGCGTTCATTCTCTTCAACGTATGCACCGTGCAGGTGCCTACCGGCTACACCGCCATCATCACTACCTTCGGCAAAGTGGAGGATTACACCCTGGAGGCCGGCTTCCATCTCAAGAGCCCCTTCCAGAAAATCACCCTCATGGACAACCGGGAGCAGAAGACCCCCTTCTCCACCCAGGCCTTCTCCAGCGATATCCAGCAGGTGGACGTGATCGGCTCCATCAACTACGCCATCAATAAATCCACGGCCATGACGCTGTTCAAGGAAGTGGGCACCGATTACTTCAGCAAGCTGGTCAACCCCCGGATGCTGGAAAACACGAAAGCGGTCTTTTCCAAGTACACAGCGGAAAACCTGGTCAGCGCCCGGGAAGATCTGTCCAAGAAGATCCGGGACAACCTGAGCGAGGAAATGGGGCGCTACGGCATCACCATCATCTCCATCTCCATCGAGAACATTGACTTTACCGACGCCTTCACCGACGCCGTGGAAGCCAAGCAGGTGGCCGCCCAGAAGAAGCTGCAGGCCGAGATCGAGCAGGAGCAGAAAACCATGGAAACCCAGCAGCAGGCCCAGCGGCAGAAGATCGAAGCCGACGCCAAGGCCGAAGTGGTGAAAATCAACGCCGACGCGGAAGCCTATTCCACCAAGGTAAAGGCCGAAGCCGAAGCCGAGGCCAACAAGAAGATCGCCGAATCCATCACCCAGGGCCTGATCGAATTCACCCAGGTGAACCAGTGGAACGGCCAGTTGCCCACTTATGTATCCGGCGGCGCGGCGGAAGCCCTGCCCGTGCTGAGCCTGAACGAAGCCGCCGCTCCCGCGGAAGCCAACGAATGATCCCCATCGCCTCAAACAGCCAGCCGCCGGCATCCTGCCGGCGGCT
>CAZQAM010000169.1:0-4962 GCA_964591355.1 uncultured Oscillospiraceae bacterium | reverse complement strand
GTGCTCTTCCGATCTATGGTGACCTTGTCGCCCGGATAAATACGGATGAAATTCATCCGCATCTTGCCGGAGATGTGGGCCATGATGCGGTGCCCGTTGGGCAACTCAACCTGGAACATGGCATTGGGCAGCGCCTCAATGACCTTGCCTTCCATTTCGATGACATCGTCCTTGGACAAAGTGGTTTACCCCTCCCTGTTTTCTTGCGGCGACGATTCGCCTTCGGTCTGATGGATGATGGGATACAGCGCCTTCCGGATGTCGCTGTCCTTGAGCTGCCCTTTGCCGTACAGCGCCAGCAGTTCGGGAAAATCATAGCGACAGGCCGCCAGGTGCTTGCGCCGTTTTTTCTTGGGATGGGCGATTTTCCGGGTATCCCCGTCCGCCATCACCACAAAATCAGCGTCCACCGTATATAATACCACAAAGTACCTGCCTTTGTCACGCCCTTTTTTTGAAAAAACTGCGTAACCGGGCAAAATCGGTGGTTTCATGCCTCCGCCTCCTCCCATTGGAAGCCGGGAAGCGTCAGGATTTCGGGCAGGCCCCGGGGCGTCACCGCGATGGTGTGCTCGTAATGGGCGGCGGGAGAATGGTCGTTGGTCACCATGGTCCAGCCGTCGCTGAGCTGATGCACCTGCCATCTGCCCATGGCGATCATGGGCTCCACGCAGAAGGTCATGCCCGGACGGAGCCGCGCCCCGTGCCCCGGCTCGCCGAAATTGGGCACCGAGGGATCCTCGTGCATATCCTTGCCGATGCCGTGGCCGGTCAGATCCCGCACCACGCCGTAGCCGTGCTTTTCCGCATGCTGCTGCACCGCCCAGCTCACGTCCCCGACCCGGTTGCCGTTGACAGCCTGCCGGGCGCCGCGCCAGAAGCACTCCTGGGTGACTTCCATGAGCTTTTGCTTTTCCGGGCTGATCTTGCCTACCGGCGCGGTAAAGCAGCTGTCGGCCTGCCAGCCGCGAAGGGCCAGCGTCACGTCGATGGAGATGATGCTGCCTTCCTGCAGCACCACATGCTTGGAAGGAATGCCGTGCACCACTTCATCATCGATGGAGGCGCAGATGGAAGCGGGATAGCCGCAGTAGCCCAGCTCCGTGGGGATGCCGCCGCCGCTGCGGATCTTTTCTTCCACAAAGTCGTTGATATCCATCGTGGTGATGCCGGGCGCGATGATTTCCCGGGCCGCGCACAGCACATCATGCAGCAGATGGCCCGCGGAGCGCATTTTTGAGAGCTGATCGGGATTTTTGATGATGATCATGCGATGCCCAGCGCCTCTTTGACCTGCTGATAGTTTTCTTCCACAGTGGCGTCAGGCTCGCATTCCACCGTCCTGAGCAGCCCCTGCCGGTCATAGTAGTCAATGAGGGGCGCGGTCTGCACGGCGTACACGCTCAGGCGGTTCCGAATGGTTTCGGGGGAATCATCCTTGCGCTGCACCAGCTTTTCGCCGCAGTTTTCGCAGGTATCTTTCCCATTCAGGGTGCTGATGTGGTAGGTGCCGCCGCACTTGAGGCACACCCGCCGGCCGCTGAGGCGATGGATAATCACCTCGTCCGCCAGGGACAGATTCAGCGCCGCGTCGATTTTCGCAAACTGGCTCAGGGCTTCGGCCTGAGGCACAGTGCGGGGAAAGCCGTCCAGGATATAGCCTTTTTTGCAGTCTTCCGCCTGCAGGCGTTCCTTCACGATGCCGATCACCACTTCGTCGGGCACCAGATCACCCGCGTCGATGTAATGCTTGGCGGACAGGCCCAGGGGCGTACCGGCCTTCATGGCCTGGCGCAGCATATCGCCGGTGGAGATTTGAGGGATGCCCAATTCATTCATCAGCCGCTGGGCGTGGGTGCCTTTGCCCGCTCCGGGAGGGCCCAAGAAAATGAGATTCATGCAAGCATCTCCTTCCTCTGTTGCGTCATTTGAGAAGGACACACGACCCCCGGCGGGTTTTGGCGCCCGCCAGGGGTGCATTTTTTCCGGCTGGCCTCGATATGGGGCATCAGCCCAGGAAGCCTTTGTAGTTGCGCATCACCAGCTGGCTCTCCACCTGGCGCACCGTTTCGATGGCCACGCTGACCGCGATCAGGATGGAAGAGGCGCCGAAGGGGATCTGCACCCGCTGCCATACCGTGAGGACGGAGGGAACCGTGGACAGGATGGCCAGGAAGAGCGCGGCGAAGAGGGTCAGGCGGTTGGAAGTCCTGGAGAGGAATTCCACCGTTTTGCTGCCGGTACGGATACCGGGAATGTGACCGCCCTGCTGCTGGATATTCTTGGCGATATCCTGGGGGTTGAAGGTGATGGACGTGTAGAAATAGGAGAAGGCGATGATCAAAAGCGCGCACACGATCATGTACCAGGGAGAAGTCTGGTTCATGTTGGCCTGCCACCATTTGTAAGCCCCGGAATTGGTGCCGAACATGGCGAAGATCGTGCCCGGGAACGCCATGAAGGAATAGGCGAAGATCAGGGGCAGCACGCCGACGGACAGCAGCTTCATGGGGATGTGGGTGCTCTGGCCGCCGTACATTTTCCTTCCCACCACGCGCTTGGCGTACTGGACGGGGATGCGGCGCTCGGCCAGATCCACGAAGGTGACGACCACCAGAATGATCAGGGTGGTCAAAACGATGATCAAAAGGTTGCCAACAGTGTTGGTGCCGTTGAAGATGCCCTGGGTGGTGGTCAGGATGCCGTTGAACAGGTTGGAAACGATGCCCGCGAAGATCAGCAGGGAAATACCGTTGCCGATGCCGTTCTTGGTGATCCTTTCACCGATCCACATGGCCAGGGCGGTGCCGCCGGCCATGACGACGCCGATGGTCATGTAGCCGAAGAAATTCTTGTAGGTGCTCTTGATGGCGCCCAGGCCCGCAATGATGCCGATGGCCTGAATGGCGGCCAGACCTACGGTGACATACCGGGTGATCCGGTTGATCTTCTGCTTGCCTTCTTCGCCGCCCTCTTTCTGCAGCCGCTCCAGCGCGGGGATCGCGATGGTCAGCAGCTGCATAATGATGCTGGCGTTGATGTAGGGGCTGATGCCCATGGCCATGATGGTCATCTGGGAGAAGGCGTTGCCGGTCATCATGTTGACCAGGCCCAGCATGTCGTAGGTGCCCATGGCGGACTGGATAGCCGCCCGGTCGATGCCGGGAACGGGGATCACGCCCACCAGACGGAAGATCAAAAGCATGAAGAACGTATAGAGCAGCTTTTTGCGCAGCTCAGGTACCCGCCACACATTGCGCATGGTTTCCCACATCGTTACTTCACCTCGACTTTCCCGCCGGCCTTTTCGATCTTTTCCTTTGCGGATTCGGTGACCTTGTCCACGGATACGGTGAGCTTCTTTTCCAGCTCGCCGCCGCCCAGCACCTTCACCCCGTCCAGGACTTTTTTGATCAGGCCCGCTTCGACCAACACTTCATTGGTCACTACGGTGTCATCCTCGAACACGTTGAGGGCGGACACATTCACCGTGGCATATTCCTTGGCAAAGATGTTGGTAAAGCCGCGCTTGGGCAGGCGGCGGGTCAGAGGCATCTGGCCGCCTTCGAAGCCGGGGCGCTTGCCGCCGCCGGAGCGCGCCTTGGCGCCCTTGTGGCCTTTACCGGAGGTTTTGCCCAGCTGAGAGCCTACGCCTCGGCCGAGGCGCTTCGGGGCAGTCGTCGAACCGGCAGCCGGTTTCAACTCATGCAGTTTCATGGGGTTTTCCTCCCTTACCTTATTCGTTCACTTCTTCGACCTTGACCATGTGCTTCACCCGGAAGATCTGGCCGCGGACGCAGGGATTGTCTTCTTTGGTCACCGTCTGGCCGACCTTGCGCAGGCCCAGGGCCTTCACGGTGTCCTTGTGCACCTGCAGGCTGGAGATGGGGGATTTCACCAATGTGATTTTCAGCTTCATTTCCTTCTCCTCCTCAGCCCAGGATCTCTTCCACGCTCTTGCCGCGCATTTTGGCAACGGTTTCAGCGTTGCGCAGGCCCCGGAGGCCTTCCAGCGTGGCTTTCACGGTGTTGATGCGGTTGTTGGTGCCGAAGGTCTTGGTGCGGATATCCTTCACGCCGGCCAATTCCAGCACAGCGCGGGCGCCGCCGCCGGCAATAACGCCGGCGCCTTCTTCGGCAGGCAGCAGCACCACTTTGGCGGTGCCGTAGAGGCCGTCGATGGCATGGGGAATGGTGGTGCCTTCCATGGGCACGCTGACCAGATGCTTCATCGCGGCTTCCTTGGCCTTGCGGATGGCTTCGGGCACTTCCTTGGCCTTGCCGATGGCAGCGCCAACCTGGCCCTTTTCATTGCCCACGACCACCAGGGCCGCGAAGCGGAAATTCTTGCCGCCCTTGACAACCTTCGTCACGCGGTTCAGGGCCACCAGGCGTTCTTTCCATTCGCTGACGGGCTCTTCGGCGCGCTCCCGGCGCTCCCGGCGCTCCCGGCGTTCGAAGGGACGATCCTGCCGATCGGACGGACGGTCGTTCTGACGATCGTTTTCATTCATAGGCATGTTCTCTTTCCCTCCCCTTAGAAGTTCAGCCCGGCTTCACGGGCGGCAGCGGCCAGAGCGGCCACGCGGCCGGTGTACAGATAGCCGCCGCGGTCGAAAACGACATCCTTGATGCCCTTTTCCAGCGCGCGCTCGGCCACCAGCTTGCCAACCAGCTGGGAAGCGCCGGTCTTGTCCACGTCGTCCAGCTGGCCCTTGATGGAGGGATCCAGGGTGGAGGCGGATACCAGGGTGACGCCCTTGGTATCGTCAATGACCTGCGCATAAATGGATTTGTTGCTGCGGTAGACGCACAGGCGCGGCATTTCGGGGGTGCCGCTGATCTTTTTGCGCACGCGGGCGTGACGGATCACGCGCACTTCATTACGGTCGCGCTTATTGAACATTTGCGTTCACTCCCTTTCTTACTTCTTGCCGGCCTTGCCTTCCTTGCGGCGGATAT